>JAESST010000516.1 GCA_016763995.1 Flavobacteriales bacterium
ATATAAATCCTTCGAGAGGTCTGTATTCTAACCTGTTCCATACCCCCTCTGACGACTCAGGTTGTTCTGAATAAATCTGACGTGCAAATTCAACATTATACCTTAAAAAGTCAATGTATTCACATGATGCATCAATTTCCGCTTGAAAGGCATTTTTTGATTGTGCTAACATAGTAGCAGCATTCAATTTTTGGCGGTATGGTCCAGCAGCTAATTCCGCGGCTTTTAAAAATACTGATGCTCTTTGCTCCCATGGTAAATCTGACCAAGCTTGCCTTGCAGCTAGTGCTGCAGCGATAGCATCTTGCACATGAGTTGCATCGCCTCTATGATAATGACCTAACACGTGTTTGTGCTCATATGGTGGATGCATGCTAACCTTATTTCCGGTTCTCACTTCTTTACCATTAATGAACATAGGAATATCTCTCTCCTCAGCTTTAAAAGCAGCTACAGTTCTTTGAAGTTCCTCTCTTTCCGCTGATCCTGGTGCGTAAGACAGAATTGGTTCGTTTACCGCTGCTGGAGGGTTAAATATTGCGTTTGACATAATATCTTTTTAAATTTGGATTGCGAAGTTAATTTTTAACCCTCCCAAATCCAAATTCTAGAGGATATGATAGTAAAACTATTTTTTCTTGAAAATCAGTTGAACTGTTGCCCCTTTTTTAAAAATAGAAGCAATCAAGTCAGTTATAATAAAAAATGGAAAACTAAGCCAATGGTATACTTTCTGCAATGCCAAGCTAAAGCTTGAATATCCCTTTGTGTATGACAAATTCCCCTTTAAGTGTTCATACAAAACATCCCTCTTTTTTAACATTGTATTCAAAATACTTTGCTGTGCCCCGAATGGGCTAAATTGAATAGAAAAAAACCGTTCTTTTTGAATTTCCCAGCCATGTTTTTCTACTTCCTTTTTCAAAATTTCTGAAGGAAACATGTTTAAGTGTCGAGGGGCGTCCAAATGAAACCATTTCCCTTTAAAAAATTTAGATTGCCAACTACTAACATTTGGAATTTCAATAACTAATGTTGAATTCGTTTTTGCTACTCTTGATATAATTTCTAATACTTCTTTAGGATTTGGGAGGTGCTCAAACACATGCGTTAATGTGATCAGGTCGAAATAACTGTCTTGGTATAAATCAGAAGACAAGTAGCCTTTGTGCAAATTAATCTCAGAATTTTGCTCTGTTCTTTCGGCAGACTTTCCTTCGGGTTCTATCCCATGTAACTCGTAATTTCCTGTTTCTCCTAGGAATTTTAAAAAATTACCGTTCCCGCAACCAATATCTAAAATTCTCCCACCTTGAGGTATTTCTTTTGCTACATACTGAGCACTCCTTCTTCGGAACCAATCCAACACCTTTTCAACTGCCGCATTAAACTTTTTTTCGCCTTCTCCATAATAACTATCATCATAAGCAATTGAAAGTTGTTGTTTTGTTGGCTGCGGATTCAAGAAATAGATTCCACACTTTTGACACAGATCAAAGTAATGTTGATCGCCAGAAATATCCTTAAGCTCAATTACTCGCTTAGAATCTAAAGAAGCACAGTAAATACAGGCCATTAACGATGTTTAATTATTGATACATTTTCAAGTTGAGTAATCCCCATTTCTGCAACCGGTGCTGAATCGAGACTTTCAAAACTCCTAATCCATAAATTGAACTATTTAACAAATTAATTGACGAACCTTCATCAAAATATTTTGTGGGACACGAGACTTCTCCAATCGTAAATTTTTTATATAAAATCTGAGACAACATCTGATTATCAAACACAAAGTTGTCCGAGTTATCTTTGTAATTAATTGAGCTTAACACTTCTTTTGAAAAAGCCCTATATCCTGTATGGTATTCAGATAGTTTTGCCCCAATTAGAATATTTTGAAACAGTGTAAGCAGCCTATTGGCTATGTATTTGTGTTTCGGCATCCCCCCTTTCAATGCTCCTGTACCTAAAATTCTAGACCCCAATACAACAGGGTACAAGTCATTGGCAATCAGGTAACACATACTTGGTATCAACTTAGGAGTATACTGATAGTCAGGATGAACCATAATAACAATATCAGCTCCAAGTTCTATTGCTTTTTGATAGCAGGTTTTCTGATTGCCACCGTATCCCGTATTTTTTTCATGGCGTATTACATGCTTTATTCCAAGCTCTCTCGCTTTTTCTGATGTACCATCAGTACTACAGTCATCAACAACAATTACATCATCCACCAATTGTTGATTAATTTCAGTGTAAGTCCGCTCCAATGTTTTTGAAGCATTATATGCAGGCATTACAACCACTACTTTCTTCCCTTTAATCATATGGTAATATCAAAATATTTAATAATGAAGTATGCAATACTAGAAGCAGACCCAAAGTATATTATTATGGTTATTGATGCTGCAAAAGTAGCTTTTACAATCGTCCAAATTTTGTTTCCTTCATTAAATAAACTAGCAAAGGAATAAATTACATAAAGGGTCAGAAAGGGATAACTTATCAAAATTGCATTAGGACTCAATGATGTCAGCATTACAAACACAACTGAAATCATTAAATATTGACCTGAAACATAAAAGCCAAGAACTGTTCTTTCTGCCAAATTATAAGTTGGTTTCCAGAAAAACATTTTTGAAATTATCGCGATAATAAACGGTAAAAGCAAAATAAAATAATTGATATTTTGATGTATGAAATGCCCTATTTTAACTTCAGTAGAATCTGGTTTATTAAGTCCATAATCTTCATTCGTGGATTGCTGATTTTCCATTGGATCGTAACCTATAACTGAGCTTATCAGCAAAGAAACAAATAAGCTTAAGATCAAATACTTGATAGGTGCATAATAGACCTTTCTCCTTCCCCCTATTACCTCTCTAACTAATTTTCCCGGATTTCTAAATAATCGAACATAAGTTTTAGGGAAAGGGGCATCTAGATTAAATACTGTACTTAAAAAATCAACTCCAATTTCCTTAAACGTAATGCGTACCAAATTAGACCTTTGCCCGCAATTTGAACAAAAAACATTTTCAATTCCATTACCACAATTCGAACAATTCTCATCAAATTCGTTTTTCATATTAAATGCAATTTAAAAAAGAAAAACATCATTCTGTATTTCTTCCAAAATATTTTGACAAAAGAGCGCCCAAAAGGAGTCTTATGAGCGCTAAAAGATGCTAAGAACCTGAGCTCGATTATTAGTTATAAATTCAGATTTTCACAATTTGTCATCTATAAACTTGGAACAATTGTTGGAATGGAAGTCATAAAATTCTTATTTTCGAAAAAACAAACATATGAAGAAGGTTATTATAGGATTAAGCTTAATAGCGATGAGTCAATTTTCTTTTGCTCAAAAGGAAATCTCTGGTGTCACACCTGCAAAATCAATTGAAGTTAGTGGAACCACTTTAAATTTTAACGGAGCGGGATTACGAGAGAAATTCTTCCTTGATTTATACGTTGGCGCATTATATTTGACAAGCAACACAAAAGATGCGAACAGCATTATTGAATCTGACCAGTCCATGGCAATTACATTAGATATTGTTTCTGGCTTAATTAACTCAGAAAAAATGATCAATGCTATAGATGATGGCTTTGATAAATCAACCAAAGGAAACACTACTCCATTAAAAGCTAAGATTGAGCAATTCAAAGAATCATTCAAAGAAGAGATTGTAGTGGGAGATCATTACGTAATTGCTTACATAAAAGACAAAGGCACCGAAGTTCACAAAAATGGGAAAAAAGTCAAAAGCATAGAAGGCCTAGAATTTAAAAAGGCATTATTTGGTATATGGCTCTGTGACGAACCTGCAGATGAAGACCTTAAAGAGGGAATGCTAGGAATAGACTAGTCTAAATAAGCCTTATCTATCATTTGAAGAAGCGGCGAGATTAAACGAATCTCCCGCTTTTTTCATGAATCGAATATTTCCCAAAGAAGCAGAACCTAAAAGTTTATCTAAATTCCCATCTTCATCCCGCGACCAAAAATTCCATTGGGTTGCAAAAGGGATACCTTCCAAATCAGTAAACGCTTCATATGTTATCGCACGAGGCTCTGATTCCTTCTTATTCCTTCCTTTGGAAATATAAGTCATGGCTACTAAAAGATCATTATCTCCTTTATATAAAACATACGAGTCATCAGGACTATTAGCAAAAGTCATCTTGCTTGCGAGGTATTTATCTCCCCCAAGCTTTGTGGGTCCTAGGTAATGATGCTTTGTACTTTGCTCACTCAATTTATAAGGTGCAGCAAAGAAGTGTGTCCATGTAAACAATGCAGAACGCGCCTTTAAACTCTCTGCCGTATCAGGAAGTATCATGGCTTTTTTCCCATTCCAATACATCTCTTTACGTTCTCCTTTGGCTTGTATTTGCTGACCATCTGTAGTCATGTATACTCTACCACTAAATTTTTGCTTCCCCTTAAAATTTAAATTAAGATCAAATTGAATCGCATCATATTCCATAAATAATTTTTTATTATGGATAGATTCTATTCTTTCAACGAAGTCGTTCGCATCATTTTTATTAGCCCCTGCCTGTGATACATCTTCATTCTGTTTCGTTTTTTCTGTACCGCAAGACACTAGAGTTGTTAGCAGTAAAACGCAAAAAAATACTCTCATCATTATTTCAATTTTTCAACTACATGTTCCTTCTATACTGTCCGCCAACTTCGAATAAAGCATCAGTTATTTGACCTAATGAACAATACTTAGTCACGTCCATTAGTGCTTCAAAAATATTCCCATTCTCAATGGCAATATTTTGAATTCTGCTCAATTCTTCTTCTGCTTTTGCTTTATTCCCTTTTTGAAGCTGCTTTAGCATTTTAATTTGATACTTTTTTTCTTCCGAAGTCGCACGAATTACTTCCCCCGGAGTAACCGTAGGAGAACCTTTTGAACTTAAGAAAGTATTTACTCCAATTATAGGGAACTCTCCACTGTGTTTTAAGCCTTCATAATAAAGGCTCTCTTCTTGAATTTTACTTCTTTGATACATGGTTTCCATCGCACCTAAAACTCCACCTCGTTCCGTAATTCTATCAAACTCAACTAGTACTGCCTCTTCCACCAAGTCAGTTAATTCTTCAATGATAAATGAGCCTTGAATTGGGTTCTCATTTTTAGCTAAGCCTAACTCTCTATTGATAATTAATTGGATCGCCATAGCTCTTCTTACTGACTCTTCCGTTGGAGTTGTAATTGCTTCGTCATATGCATTTGTGTGTAAGGAGTTACAGTTATCATAAATAGCGTAGAGCGCCTGTAGTGTAGTCCTGATGTCATTAAAATCAATCTCTTGGGCATGTAAAGAACGTCCAGATGTTTGAATATGGTATTTTAACATCTGAGCTCGAGAATTAGCTCCATACTTTAACTTTAAAGCTTTTGACCAAATTTTACGAGCGACTCTCCCGATAACAGCATATTCAGGATCAACCCCATTAGAGAAGAAGAAAGATAAGTTAGGACCAAACTTATTTATATCCATACCTCTACTCAAGTAATATTCTACATAAGTAAATCCGTTTGCCAATGTAAATGCCAATTGAGTAATTGGGTTTGCTCCTGCTTCTGCAATATGATATCCCGAAATTGAAACTGAATAGAAGTTTCTTACTTCATTCTCAATAAAATATTCTTGAACATCACCCATTAAACGCAAAGCAAATTCTGTAGAAAAGATGCATGTATTTTGCGCTTGATCTTCCTTCAATATATCCGCTTGTACCGTTCCTCGAACTGCAGTGATAGTATCTTTTTTAATCTGACTATAAACTGATTGATCTAATACCTGATCTCCCGTAACGCCTAACAGCATTAAACCAAGCCCATTGTTCCCTTCCGGAAGCGGCCCTTGATATGTCGGGCGCTCAACACCTTTTTTCTCGTAAATCGTTACAATCTTCGATTCAATTGCTTCTTCTAATCCGTTTTCCTTAATGTATAACTCACATTGTTGGTCAATAGCTGCGTTCATAAAGAAACCCAACAACATTGCCGCAGGCCCGTTAATCGTCATTGACACAGAAGTCATGTTGTGCGCTAAATCAAACCCTGAGTATAATTTCTTTGCATCGTCCAAACAACAAATAGAAACTCCCGCATTTCCAATCTTTCCGTAAATATCTGGTCTTTCATGAGGATCTTGGCCATACAGTGTTACTGAATCAAAAGCAGTAGACAACCGTTTAGCAGGAAGACCAATAGAAACATAATGGAACCTTCTATTCGTTCTTTCAGGGCCACCTTCTCCAGCAAACATTCTTGTTGGATCTTCACCTTTCCTTTTAAAAGGAAATAAGCCTGAGGTATATGGGAACTCTCCTGGAACATTTTCTTGTAAATTCCATGTCAATAAATCTCCCCAAGCCTCATATTTCGGAAGCGCTACTTTTGGAATTTGAGAACGAGAAAGCGACTCCGTATGAGTTTCCATTTTAATTTCCTTGTCCCGAACTTTGAAGGTATAAATTGGATTTTTATACTTTTCTTTCTTTTCTGGCCAATCCTGAATAATTTTTAAATTTTTGGGATCAAGGTCAAGACCAATCTTCTCGTAGGATTCTTCCAAACCTTTTATCAATCTATCCTTATCTTCTATATCCAGTTCCTTAATACTTTCAATGGACTTGTGAACTCCATATAACTTTTGAGCTACTTCCGCTTGTTTTTTTGACCAAACGTCATAGTTTCTATTATTCTCTGCAATTTCTGCTAAATACCTCACTCTACTTGGAGGAATCACAAAAATCTTCTCTGACATTTCATGGGAAATTTCGAATGTTGATTTTAATGTTGAATCCGTCTTCTCCACTAACAAGTCCATGATTCGCTTATACAAACGATTCATACCTGGATCATTAAACTGCGATGCAATTGTTCCAAATACAGGCAAATCTTCATCTTTAGCATCCCACAACAGATGATTGCGTTGGTATTGCTTTTTTACATCTCGTATCGCATCAAGTGACCCTCTTTTATCAAACTTATTGACTGCAATAATATCAGCAAAATCGAGCATGTCAATCTTTTCCAATTGCGTTGCAGCCCCAAACTCAGGTGTCATTACATACAAACTCATGTCTGAGTGTTCCGTAATCTCTGTATCTGATTGCCCTATCCCAGAGGTCTCCAAAATAATTAAATCAAACTTAGCCGCTTTCAAAATAGAAACTGCTTCTTTCACATGTTTAGAAAGTGCAAGGTTACTTTGCCTAGTTGCTAAAGAACGCATATACACTCTTTCATTCTTGATGGAATTCATGCGAATTCGATCCCCTAAAAGAGCTCCACCTGTCTTACGTTTTGACGGATCAACTGAAATAATTCCAATCGTTTTATCCTCAAAGTCGATTAAAAAACGGCGTACTAACTCATCAACTAAAGAAGACTTCCCAGCTCCACCTGTTCCTGTTATTCCTAATACAGGAGTATTCACTTTGGCAGCCATCTCATGCACCTGACTAAGTATTTCGGCCGATTGATCAGGAAAATTCTCTGCACCTGAGATTAAGCTAGCTATTGATTTGTTATCTTTTTCTACTAAGTGGCTAATTTCTCCATTCAAGTTTTCCCCTGTAGGATAATCGCTTCTTTCAACAAGGTCATTGATCATACCTTGAAGCCCAAGCTCTCTCCCATCATCAGGAGAGTATATTCGTGTTATTCCGTACTCCTGTAATTCTTTAATCTCTTCAGGAAGAATTACTCCTCCTCCTCCTCCAAAAATCTTAATGTGTCCTGCTCCTTTTTCGACCAAAAGGTCCCTCATGTATTTGAAATACTCTATATGTCCACCTTGATAAGATGTCATCGCAATGGAATTCGCATCTTCTTGAATAGCCGTTTCTACTACTTCTTGAACACTTCTATCATGACCTAAATGAATTACCTCAACACCTGTAGATTGAATAATTCTTCTCATCACATTGATCGCAGCATCATGACCATCAAAAAGGGAAGCGGCTGTTACAATTCTAATCTTATTCTTCGGTTTATAAGGAGCTTGAATTTCCATGAAATCTATTTTATTAGAATGACAAAATTAATCTTTTGAAGCTCGGCTAGCAATGAAATTCTTAGACAAAAAAAGGGACTCAATGAATTGAGTCCCTTTTCTAGTTTAGATATGTAGTTTAACTTAATCTTTCTTTGTTCTTGTTGTTCTTGCTCTTCTTTTTGGCTTATCTTCAACTACTTCTTCAATTCCTGCCATCTTAGGGTCAATCAGAATTCTTCCACAGTGTTCGCACACGATTACTTTCTTGTGCATGTTAATGTCCAATTGTCTTTGTGGTGGAATCTTATTAAAACATCCTCCACAAGCATTTCTCAATACTGGAACAACTGCTAAACCATTTCTCGCATTATCACGAATTCTTTTATAAGCAGTTAACAACCTCTCTTCAATTACTCCTTCTGCTTTCTGAGATTGCTTTAATAAATCTTGCTCTTCTTTTTCTGTTTCAGCAACAATTTCTTCAAGCTCATTCTTCTTGTGTTCCCACTCGTTTCTTGTTCGCTCTAGTCTTTCTACCGCAGTAGCATTTACTTCTTTCTTATTTTCAATAGTTAATTGAAATTCTTTGATTCTTTTCTCAGCTAATTCAATCTCTAATTCTTGAAATTCAATCTCTTTTGTTAAAGAATCATACTCTCTGTTATTCCTAACATTGTTTTGCTGCTCCTTGTATTTTGTAATTGCAGCTTGAGACTCTTTAATCTGAATTTTCTTTGCTGCAATATCATTCTCTAATGCTAGAGAAGCTTCAGCAGCTTTTTCAGTTCTAGTTTCCAAGCCAGCAACCTCATCTTCCAAATCTTGAACTTCAAGAGGCAACTCACCTCGAATTGTTCTAATCTTGTCAATGTTAGAATCAATTGACTGCAAGTCATACAATGCTTGTAATCTCTCTTCTACGGTTGCTTCAGTATTAGCTTTTTTAGCCATGCTATCTATAGTTAATAGGGTTTGTGTTTATTTTAGACAAATAAGATGCAAAATTAGGCAAATTTTCTTGAAAATATTCTTGTATCAGCTCAGGAGTGTGTTGCTCACTTTCAAAATGCCCTACATCTGCAATTACAATTTTCTTATCCGCATCAAAGAATTGATGGTATTTATAATCAGCAGTAACAAAAACATCCGCCTTCTTTGCTATTGCATTATTCAAGAGAAAACTCCCTGATCCTCCACATACTGCAATTCGCTTTACTTCTTTTGAAAGCAATTCTGTATGCCGTACACAGTCTGTACCCAAGTTCTTTTTTAAGTGATCTAAAAAGGAAACTGAATCCATCTTCTGTGGTAAATCGCCAATCATACCACTCCCCACTTCTCTCCAGCTATTTTCCAAAGCATACAAATCAAATGCTACCTCCTCGTAAGGATGGGCTTTCATCATTGCACTAAGCACTTTATTTTTTAGATAAGAAGGCAATACTATTTCCACTCGATACTCTTCCTCTCTATGTAATATTCCTTTTTCTCCAACATGTGGATTTGCACTTTCACTAGCTCTAAAGGTTCCTTCTCCGATAGATGAAAAACTACAAAAGTCATAAGCTCCTATCGTTCCTCCTCCTGCTTTAAAAACTGCATTTTTAACTTCTTCAATATTCTCAGTTGGACAGAAAAACACCAACTTATTCAACACAGACTTCTTCGGATTTAAAATTTCCAAGTTTTCTAGTCCTATTTTCTGAGCAATCTTACGATTCACGCCGTTATTTACATTATCAAGATTGGTATGAATTGCATAAATAGCGACATCATTCTTGATTGCTTTCAGTAAAGTCCTTTCAATGTAGTTTTTCCCGGTTAAGGAAGTTAGGCCTGAAAACAAAATCGGATGATGCGCAATAACCATCCCACAGCCCCTCTCTATCGCCTCGTCAATTACCTCTTCAGTGCTATCTAAGCAGAGAAGTACAGAGCTTATTTCTGCCTCTTTGTTCCCGATAATTAAGCCTGAGTTATCGTACGATTCTTGCAGTGCTGGCGGAGCCAATATTTCTAAATAATCTATTATTGTCGAAATTTTCATAGATAAAGTTCATTTTGGCTGATAAATTTAACTTAAATATGGAGTTTTGCGTTAAATTTAAGTGACCTTAATTCGTGGATTCGATTTTTAAAATACTTTTACTCCCGTTTTCATTGATTTATGGGATAGCTATTTCGTTTAGAAACCTGTGCTATGACTTAGGAATATTCAAATCTCAAGAATATCCATTTCCGGTTATTTGTATTGGAAACTTAAGTGTAGGAGGAACAGGAAAGACTCCACATTCAGAATTTATAATCAAGTTACTAAAAAACAAACACAGAGTAGCCTCTTTAAGTCGCGGCTATGGCAGAAAAACTAAAGGATACAAACTTGCGAATACCTCAGATAACGCAAAATCTATTGGGGATGAATCTTTTCAGATTTTCAAAAAATTCCCTTCTATTTCAGTGGCCGTTGCCGAAAAAAGAAGAAAAGGAATTGAAAAATTACTTCAATTAGAAGAAAAACCTGAAATCATTGTAATGGATGATGCTTATCAGCATAGAGCTGTAAAAGCAGGAATGAACATTCTTTTGACGGACTACAGCAAGCTTTACATTGATGATGTAATCTTGCCTTCAGGTAGACTACGAGAATGGAAGTCGGGAGCTAAAAGAGCTGACTTAATCGTGATAACAAAAAGTCCAGCAATATTATCTCCTCTAGAAATAAGACGCATCTCTCAAAGCCTTAAACCTCGGCCATATCAAAAAGTATTTTTCTCGTACATCTCTTACAAAAAGGCCAAAGCACTAAATCAAGTAGCAATCGAAATTGCAGAAACAAAAGATAAATTTGCTTCTAAAGGAGTACTTATCGTTAGTGCTATTGCCAACCCTGAATCATTGGTTCTCCATATGAGTAGGTATTCAAGAGAAGTTCAAAGCCTCTCATTTAGGGATCATCATTACTTTGACGCAAAAGATTATAAAAAAATAAATTCTTCTTTAAAGAATTTGTTAAGCTCCCAAAAAGCAATTATCATTACAGAAAAGGATGCAGTTAAATTCGACGCAACACAATTCGGAAATATTCCTGTTTTTTGTGTTCCAATTAGCATAAAATTCCACTTACATCAAGAACAAAGCTTTACTGAAGAAGTAGAAAACTATGTTAGATCATATACAAAAGGCAGCTGATTATATTCGCTCAAAAAGCGATTTGAAGTTTAATACAGGAATAATATTAGGCTCTGGGCTAGGTAATTTTGGAGAAGAAATTAACATCCAAATTGAACTCGACTACGAAGAAATTCCGCACTTCCCAGTTTCCACTGTTGAAGGACATTCAGGAAAACTAATTATTGGAAATTTGGAAGGTTCTCCTGTTATTGCACTACAAGGCAGGTTCCATTACTATGAAGGCTATAGTTTACAAGAAACAACTTTCCCCGTAAGAGTATTTAAAGCACTTGGTGTTGAAAACCTATTACTTTCAAATGCAAGTGGAGGATTGGATCCTGCTCAAAAAATTGGAGATCTAATGGTTCTTACAGATCATCTTCACCTTTTCCCTGATAATCCACTTAGGGGTGAAAATTACGATGAATTGGGTCCTAGATTCCCTGACATGAGTGAACCATACTCTAAAAAACTCATTGAAAAAGCAAAAGAGATAGACGAGCAACACGAGCTTAATTTACATTTTGGAGTATATGCTGGCACGCCGGGTCCAACCTATGAAACACCAGCAGAATACAACTATTTTAGAATTATTGGTGCCGATGCTGTTGGAATGTCTACGACTGCAGAAACGATTGTTGCCATCCATAGCGGTATGAAAGTATTTGCCGTTTCTGTTATCTCAGACCTCGGAGTTGAAGGACAAATTGTGGAAATCTCTCATGAAGAAGTGCAAGAAGTAGCTGCAAAAGCAGGCCCAAAGCTTAGTTTACTCTTTAAAGAAATGCTTAAATTTCTTAACAAATAGCACAAATGAATATTGGTAATTTTGACTCTGAAATGCTAGCACAAGAAATTTACGATAAATACGAAACGGTTATAGGGCTTGAAATTCATGCTCAACTACAAACCAACAGTAAAGCGTATTCAGCCGACTCGGCCGAATTTGGAGCTTTACCGAACAGTCACATTAGCCCTATTACATTAGGACATCCCGGAACCCTTCCACGTTTTAATGAAAACACCTTACAATTTGGAGTAAGATTGGGATTAGCAGTTGGCTCAGATATTACCTATGAGAACCAGTTCGCTAGAAAGAATTATTTCTATGCAGATTTGCCTAAAGGATATCAAATTACCCAAGATAAAACACCATTATGTACAGGTGGAAAAATCACTATCAAGAAGGGAGATGGAGAGAAAGTAATTGGAATTACTAGAATTCACATGGAAGAGGATTCAGGAAAAAGTATTCACGATTTAGATCCTTTTCACACATTAATTGATTTAAATAGAGCAGGAGTTCCTTTAGTAGAGATTGTGTCTGAACCAGACATTCGTTCTGCTCAGGAAGCTTATGACTATTTAACGGAAGTAAGACAGCTTGTTCGTTATTTAGAAATTTGTGATGGAAACATGGAAGAAGGCAGTATGCGTTGTGATGCCAATGTTTCTGTTAGGTTAAAAGGTGCAGAAAAGTTTGGAGAAAGAACAGAAACAAAAAACCTTAACTCTATTCGTAATGTATTTCGAGCAATTGAATTTGAAGCTAAAAGACAAATTGAAGTCATTGAGGCTGGCGGTACAATTAAAATGGAAGCCATGGGTTTCGACGCGGCCAATGGAACTACTCATGCGATGAGAAGTAAAGAAATGGCTCATGATTATCGTTATTTCCCCGAGCCAGACTTGCAAGCAGTATTTGTAGGAGAAAACTATATTTCGGACGTTAAACAAACTCTTCCACCACTACCAAAAGAATTAATTGACAAGTATACCTCAAAACTTCAACTTTCTAGCTATGACGCAGAAGTATTAACAGAAGATAAATACTTTGCCTTGTATTACGAAGAAGTAATCAAGTTGACTAAAAATTACAAGGCTGCAGCCAACTGGATGATGGGAGCAGTTAAATCATACTTAAATGAAAACTCGTTTGAAATAAGTCAACTTCCAATTAAGCCGAGTCATATTGCTGAATTAATTCAATTGATTGAAAGTGGAGAAATAAACAATTCCATTGCTAATCAAAAAATATTCCCAGCATTAATTGAAAACCCTGAACTGTCAGCGAAAGAAATTGCTAGTCAAAACAACTGGATACAAGAGAGCGATTCAAATGCGCTAGAAGGCTTTATTGATAGTGCTCTTTCAAAATTCCCAGACAAAGTAGAAGCATATAAGGCAGGAAATAAAAACCTATTAGGGCTTTTCATGGGAGAAGTAATGAAAGCTAGTAAAGGAAAAGCAGATCCTAAAGTAACAAGTCAACTCTTAAGAAAAAAATTAGATGAATAACATGATAAAAACTAGACTAATTGCCTTCTCATTTTGCATGAGCATCTTATTGCTAGCATGTGGAAGCGAGGCCGAAAAAGCTCAAAAACCTATTCTTAAGGGAAAGATATCAGGTATGACTACAAGTGAGCTCTACTTAATTGACCTGTTAAAACCAAAAGCAGGGCCAATTGATACCGCAATTATTCAAGAAGATGGAACTTTCTCTTTTGATTACCAACCACCATCTAAAGGTTTCTTCAGAGTTACCTTAAGTCAGGATTTTGCACTTATTCTTCCCTTAGCAACAGGAGAAACTGTAAATATTTCAGGAGATATTAATCAATTTAGTAGCTTAGATATTAGTGGGACTGAAGATGCGGTACAAATGAAAGAATTGAATGAATATTTAAGTCGAAACTTTCAGGAGGGCAAAGCGCTAGAACAAGAATTCCAGCAATATGCAAATTCTCCTAAAAAAGATTCTATTCTTTCGGCCTTCCGAATAAAGTTCCAAAAAATGGAAACAAAGAAAGTAGAAAAATTAAAAGAATTGATTGATAGAAATCCAGCTTCATTCTCCAACCTTGCAGTGATTGAGCAAATGCCTACAAGTGAAACCGAATACTATAAAAAGGTAGACAATGCTTTAGCTAAAGAGTATGGTGATTCTCAATACTTCACTAATTTCCATTCTAGAGTAATTGAAATAAGTCGATTCTCTGTAGGGTCTGATGTACCAGAAATTAATCTTCCTGACCCTAATGGAAAGCTTGTTCCTCTTTCCTCGTTGAGAGGAAAAGTAGTGTTAATCGATTTTTGGGCTTCTTGGTGTAAACCATGCCGACAAGAGAATCCAAATGTGGTTGCTGCTTATCAGCAATTTAAAGACAAAGGGTTTACTGTTTATGGAGTTTCATTAGATCGCGCAAAAGATGCATGGGTGAAGGCTATTGCACAAGATCAGCTTACATGGACACAGGTAAGTGATTTGAAATTCTGGCAATCTGAAGCAGCAAAAGACTATGGAGTATCAGGCATTCCTTTTGCCCTTTTAATAGATGCCAATGGAAAAGTCTTAGGAAAAAACCTTCGAGGACCTGCTCTACAGCAAAAACTAGCTGAAGTATTAAAATAATTGAATACCGAAAGAAACCATATTTATTTTGCATCTGATTTCCATTTGGGAGCTCCCAATTATGAGGAAAGCAGAAAAAGAGAAGATACAATTGTCCGATGGCTAGATAGCATCAAAACGACAGCAAAAGAGATTTATCTCGTAGGAGATTTATTCGATTTTTGGTTCGAATATAAAAAAGCAATTCCAAAGGGCTTTGTAAGACTTCAAGGAAAAATTGCAGAGCTGTGTGATTCTGGCATTCCAATACATGTATTCATAGGCAATCATGACATGTGGATGTTTAATTACTTACCAACAGAACTTGGAGTAATTATGCACAGAGAGCCTATTAAAAAAGAGTTTGGTGGCAAACAATTCCTAATTGGTCATGGAGATGGTTTAGGACCAGGAGATCATGGCTACAAGTTCATAAAGAAAGTATTTGCTAATCCAATTTGTCAGTGGTTATTTGCTAGAATTCATCCAAACTTAGGAATTGGCATGGCTGACTATTGGTCTGGAAGAAGCAGAAAAGCAAATAGAGAAACTGATGAAAAGTTTCTAGGAGAGGATAAAGAATTCTTAGTGGTCTACTGTAAAGAATACCTCCAAAAAGAGCACATCGATTATTTCATCTTTGGGCATCGTCACTTACCTCTGGATCTTTCGGTTGGTGAAAATTCACGCTACATTAATCTTGGCGAATGGATTAATTATAACACCTATGGTGTGTGGAACGGAAGTGAGATGAAGCTAGAAGCTTTTGAAGGCAAATAGAGTCTATCGAGTATAATCTCCAAGACAAGCTCATTTATCCTATCGTTTCTCTCTGATGAACTTCTTATTTACCCCTTTAAATATTAGCTAAAGGCTAATCATCTATTTCACTTTCTTTTGTAGCTTAACACGGCTATTACAAAAAAATAGCCCCTAGTGTATCACTAGGGGCTATTCTATACACTAAACCTTTAATTAAGGTCTACTGAATCACAAGTTTTTCAACCCAAGATCCTGCATCATTCTGAAGAACTATAAAATAAACACCTTTTGAAAAAGATTTAAAATCAAATTGTTCATTGTGCTGTCCATTTACGGTTAGAATTTGCTCATGAACTAGTTGTCCTTGAGTATTTCTAACAATCACATTGAATTGCTCTTGTTGTGGCGTTTCAATGTTTAATGTAAATAGTCCGTTTGAAGGATTTGGAGAAATGCTTAATGAAACAGTTTCTTCAGTTAATCCCTCTAATCCAACAAGGCATTCTACTTTCAAATTAACCATTACTCTAGGGCTTTCACAACCACCTCCTGCAAAAGGTAAGGTTAAACCGGTATTGGTTGTGCCTAAATTAATTGCATTTTGAATGAAATCAGTTGCATCATTATTGTCAGCATTTCCTTGTCTGTATAATGAACTTCCTGTTGGAAGACCAACACCAGAAACTCCATCACCAACCCATGCGCCTGAAAGACCTGGAGTAATGGTGAATCCATTAATCACTACACTCATCCCTGCAATATCTGCAGCTAACCAACCTTGCGCCATGAAGTCTACTATATCACCATTGTTGTCAATGATCAAAATCCATCCTGCGAAACCTGGGAATGCACCTGGATTCCAAAGGATGTTATTTCCCCAATAGTTAGTTGCAGCTGCATCTGTCCAATACGTTACTTGTCCTGGAGCCATTAAACCTGTAAGAGGCTGCGTAATCACATTAACCAAATTGATGTTTGTATAATTATTGCTAATTGCTACTGTCCATCCAGTTACATCAACAGCACCATTGGAAACATTTTGAATTTCTAATGCATCAGGTCCACCAAGATCCATCTCTGTTATTACTAAAGATGGTCCACCTGCACCACCACTTGTTACAGCAGTAACCCATGCAGTGTAAGTATTTGGTGAAGCAGTTCCTGCAGGAGTTGCCTTAAATGCGATAGTATCTCCGGCAGCATTTACCGTTACTCCACCACCATTCACAATTTCATTACCGCCTGTAGCAGCATCATACCATGTGTATGTTAAATTTGGATCCGGCATAAAAATATATCCATTTGCAATTCCTGAATCACCACAAGTTACTATAACCGTATCTCCGAAAGCAACTGGTGCAGCTACAACAAGAGGAGTAACTGAAATTGTATCTGAAGGTGCTGTACCACAAGCCAACACTCTATATTCAGTCAATACTGTTGGGAAAATATCAAGATTTTCTCCTGTTGCATTCATAATATTTGTCCAAGAACCACCATTTAACACTTGCCATTGAAGTTGGCCTATTGTATTTGTAGCACTTAAGGTTACTGTATCTCCTAAACAAATCGTATCGCTACCTGCAATCATTCCTCCTGCTGGAGTTAATGTTGTTATTACCGCGTTCAAGGTATCATTTGATCTAATTGAATCGTTTACAGTAACAATATAACCGTCGAAGTTATATGCTCCCGGAGTTGACATATTGATTGTTCCAACATTTATGTTCACAGAAGTCCCTAATGCCAACGGATTTCCACCATTTGCAACGTTTGAATTAACTGTAGTTGTCAAAGTCTGTGTTATTGCTCCCGTTACATTAATCGTAATGTCAGTTATTGAAGTAGCAAAATCAATCACCGTACCACCTGCATTTAACAGTTCTACAATAACATCATGAGATACTCCAAAACAACTATCATTTGATTCAATCGGTGCTACTAGCGCATTTAAACCAACATTATCAACTGGCGGTGGATCAAATTCTATTGCTCCAAAATCAGGGTTTGTTCCTCTTGCAACTCCAAATAAATCAGTAGTTACTTGAGGTACTGATAATGCTACCGCATTAATTAATGCTTGTTGAGGCATATAATCATCTAACGTAATATCAACATAGTTAGGAGTTACGGCAAAACTGTTTGCACCATAAATAGTGTTCAACTGCCAATCAGCTAAAGTAGCTTGATCTGCTGTTCCTAATCGTCCGTAGTTTTGAGCTCCTGTACCTGCAGAACTCATAAAAACATTGTTGTAATCAACACTTATCGTTGTAGTAGCATTGTTCAAATGAATTCCGTTTTTAATTCCAGATCCACCTCTTGAAACAGTAATAATGTTGTTAAAAAATCCAGAATTACTAGATGCTGAAGACTGATAAAACCCTCTTGTAATACCAGCTGTAGCAGTAGTGTGATCCAGAGATATAGTGTTGTTATAATAATAAGTACCATTTGCACCTAAATCATAAATCCCGTAGATCGTTCCATTAGAGTTAATGTTATAAATCAAATTGTTCGTTACATAATTCTCTTCACCAACAGCTACATCTCCTGAAACGGCAATAGGATAGGTCGCTGATGTCGATGTCATTTGATCATGTGTATTGTGAACAACATTCGCATTAATCGTCGAATTTGTAACATTCGTCACAAAATACACTCCATAATAAGTGGTTGTATTTGTTTTATTCGGTCGAGTCATTTCATTATCTTCTACAAGAGCATTATCGCCATATTGAATGTAAATTCCAGAAGAATGATTATCCTCAACAGTATTATTTGTAAAAATAAAGTCTCTTGAGTTATTTCCAGAAGTACCTCTAGCTGTAATTCCATAATACCCCCCACTTAATAAACAATTATCTACCGTTACATATTCAACATCTGATTGAGTTGATGTTGATGTTGGAGATCCGGTTATTACTATACAACTAAAGTTTACTGAAGAAGTAGATACTAAATCTGTAAAGATTTCTGAATTTAAAACCTCGATGTGGTGAGTTCCATTTGTTAAATGTGTACCCCAACCATAAGTTGCTCCTATTGCATCAATCCTTAAACTATCAATTGTAATCCAACTAACATCGTCAAACGTAATAACTGCGCGATTAATCGAAGTCGTTGATGCAAAAGCTAACGTGTTACCATTACCATTAATTACGATCGTATTTGTTCCATTCGTTCCTTCAATTCCATCAAAAACGATTTGCTCGTTATATGGACCTGAACCTGCTACTACGTCTACCACTATAGGACCGCATAAACCAAAATTATTTACTGCATCCACAAAGTCAGTAAACGATTGAAAATTACTCCCTCCTGTTACGGTAGCAGAATCAATTGTATAAGTTCCTCCGGCTAATCCTGTTTCTAGTCCAGCAATTGAAAGAGTATCGTTTGTAGGGTCTCCGTCTGTAACTCCACCATTTAAATTCTTAGTATAAATAACAAAATTATAAGCAACACCTGCAACAAAAGTCACATTATTTAATGTTACTAGGGTTGAGCTATCAGGAAGTACTTGGCCAGTATATAATAATGAATCTAAGACTCCATTTACACTCCAAAAAACTTGAAAACTCACCAAAGTATCCGTTCCATAGTTCTGCACATTAATAATTGGAATTGTTGTTCCAGGACATATTGGTAACTGAGGGCTTACAACTTCTGTAACACCTGCATCAAAAGGAGATAAAACCCCTACACGCACGTTAT
The DNA here is from genome assembly GCA_016763995.1 of Flavobacteriales bacterium. Classification (GTDB taxonomy): domain Bacteria; phylum Bacteroidota; class Bacteroidia; order Flavobacteriales_E; family Vicingaceae; genus NORP294. Next base: position 19,082 of record JAESST010000516.1, read on the forward strand.
CAAAAGAAATTCCATCAATACCAGTTTGCGATGTAGCAGCTGAGTTGTCCTCTTGGCCTAAAGCAACTTGAAAAGTACTAGTTACTGTTTGACCAGCAGCAATCAGTACTGCATCTATATCTAATGGCCCTACAGAGTTAATTACTCCATTTGCTGTTCCTCCAGGTAACAATGCGTAAATTAATACCCATGGATCTAATTCAGAACCTCTAACCCAAACATTATCGCCTGCATGGTTCTCATCGCCATGATCAAAATAATCAAAGCTTAATTCAAGGCCATTTGTAGGATAATTCGACATATTTAATGTCAAGATCGCTCTATTCTGGGGCTGGTTATTCTGAACTTCATCCAAGGTTAAGTGACCGTTTCCGCTCATTACACCAATAGCGTTTGTACCATAATGTGCGCGACCATCAGTTTGTGATGTAGTTTCAAAATTCCAATTTGCACCAGTAGTACAATTAATTAGACCATCTCCTACAATTGTTCCTGAAAATGATTCAAAATCTTGAAAATATGGCAACACAACCGGATTAGGTGTTGTACAAGGCGTTGTTACTTGTACTGGTCCATCCCATGTTGAAGTATCTCCTCTACCACAAATTTCTCTCACATAAACATCATAGAACGCACCTGACATAAGCATTCCAATACGAATACTATCTAAAGGTGTCATACCTGTGATTCCTCCACCTACAGTAGTCCCGGCAGGAACAATACTATATTCGTAAGTATTTCCGGAACCCATCCAAAATGCAGTAAGTGAATCTGCAGTTATATTAATAACCGTTAATCCTGATATAGGTGGACATAAAGGAGGGTTATATTCATCTGCTCCTGGGTCAACTGTAGTTGATCCAGCAATTGGTCTTGAATCTCCATCAATATCAACTGTTATTAGAACTGAATTATCTCCTGCACCGTCTACAAAAGAACCAAAAATATGTAAGTCTGTTGCTGATGCAAACTGAGGATCTCCTTCTAATGAAGCAGTGTTATATGTAGTTTGGGCAAGCTGATAAGTTGCTAAATCTACATAGTTCGTTCCAGATATTGTAATTAAATTTGCTCCTCCTGAGAAATACACATTGTTATCCAACTTGCTAAAAATTGTATCTGTTGTTCCAGTAATTTCTAATGCTTGTGTATTAGCAGAAGATAGAATATTGTTTCTAAAATCATAATCATCTATTAAATTGGTAGCATTAGCGGTTATCTGAACTGCAGGATTTGTTGTTCCATTTGTTCTTATACTGTTGTAGAAGACATCAAGTGAATCTGCGTATAAGAAATACATACCAAAATCAGATTCCGAAATAACCATATTATTGGCTACCAAAGCTTTTCTTGTTTTAGCAGGGGTTCCCACGTTGGCAAAATTATAGAAGTACATTCCGTAATCATACGCATGGACATAGTTAGCTTTTACTTCAAAATTACTGCTGTAATAAAGATAAAGACCATCTCCGTTAGTTTGACCTCTTGTTGCTTGATCAATACTATTATTAGTCATGGTCAAAGAGTCTTGATAATAAGCAAATACTCCATAGCAATAAATACTATCCATCTCATTGTTGTGAATAATATTTCCAATATTTCCGTCAGACACTGCAGCCCCATAATAATAGAAACCATAATAACCACCGGTCATTTTATTATTCTGAACCGTATTATGACTTCCAATTCCATTTGTTGCTCTAGTAGTGGATGACCCTGAAATAGTAACGTTAAGCATGAAAGAATTCGTCGTTGTTGGGTTGGCCCACAACTCATTATTTTCAATTGTAGTATGACTCGCATCATTAGACATTAGCACTGTTGCACCTGAAGCAGCACCTGTTGCCTCAATTCGCATATTTCTTACAGTTACATAGTCTGTTCCCACAATACTAACTGTTCCATAAGAAGTAGCACCATCATGTGTTAAAGTAACTAAAGAAGAATCAACACCGTCAATCGTAATTGTATTCACTGAAGAAGCACCAACTACATTTAACAAAGAGAAACTTTCATTGTAAGTTCCAGAAGCAACTGTTACTAGAACTGGACCGCAAACTCCAAATCTATTTAATGTAGCAGCTAAGCTACTAAAAGAGGTATAATTAACTCCTGAAGCAGCCAATGCAGGATCGATGGTTAGATTACCACTTAAACTTGCTTGTTTGATCACCAATGCAGTATCATTTAAATTATCTGTATCTGCCACTCCATTTGGATTAGAAGTATACACTTTAATTGATACTGGACTTGCCCCAAAATTATAAGAACCTAATAACACTAAAGCACTAGTAGATCCAGCACCACCTAAGGTATCTAATAAAGAAGTGTATGAAACTGGAGTTTGAACATTTCCATCTAATTCCCAATTTATAGTCAAGCTATTAATTTGGTTTGTTCCGGCATTACCCACAGTTGCATAAATATTTTGAACAGATGGGCAAAAAACATCCGGAGAATCGATACGCAATACTGCGGCATCGTCAGGCCCAGTAACCGGCGGATATTCTAGTTTAAATGTTATATTTTGCGCCGCACATAAAGTTGGATTTACTGTTGTTTTTGGTGTAAAATCAAAATCAATAATTTGATCTGCGGCCCAAGTCGCTAAGTCTGCAACTGAAATATTAAATGAAACCGAATCTTGAGAGGTAAAACATTGTGCGGTTGATGGAGGCGTAAAGCCAATCAAAAGGCCATTTTCATCGTAAATATCCGCATTTTCAAGATTGCCTCCTGTACCATCAAAATCTCCTTGGAAATAAACGGTTAATACTCCAGGACCTGCAGGAGAGGTAATTCAACTCGTGAAACTCACAGGCAAATTTGCTCCTGCTGGAGTAGGCAAAGCTGTTGGTGTCGAAATGAGTACCGTATTCTGTGAATAGCCCGTAAGAACAAGAGCCATCATCATAGAAAAAAGTAAATTGAACTTCTTCATAATTTGATATAAATTTATTTGGTTAATACTGTCAAGACAATTTACTTGCCTTGACAAGGCAGACGAAATAAAGTTGCATTTAGATTGTATAATAATTATTAGTTATTAACAATTGCCATCTATCTATGGCCAACAAGCAAATGAATTGATTCTAGTAAAAAAAATTTTATTTTAAATACTTATAGTAGTATTCCCGCTTCGTAAAATGAACTTTCCAAAAAAGTAAAAGATTATTCTTCAATTATGAGCGGTAAGCTATTTAAAATAAAATAGCCCTATCCTTCTTTCTAAACCCAAACATATAACCCAAGCTTAAACTATTTCGAAAAGCACTATAGGTATTGATCCGAGTAGAAAGATTTAATTGTAGTCGGTCACTTAACTGATAGCCTACTTCTAGTCCAACTAATTCCTCCATAAATACCTAAATTTCAATATACTACCTCCTTCTTCATACAGTCTTTCATTGTGTAGCTTAGTATTTAGAGGTGGGTCAAAATCAATCTCCTGATACTTTACAACCTGAGTTCGGTTCTTCTTAAGAATTCAGAACGTAGATAAATAGTGAAATTTCATGGAAGTAATAAGTAAAACGACCACTAACAGGCGAAAAATGAAACAGTATGAAGAAGAAGAATTTGAAAA
>JAESST010000517.1 GCA_016763995.1 Flavobacteriales bacterium
ACTTTTTCTATAGTAAGTACGCTGGCTTTAGGAACATGAAGGTCAACCTTTTTTTTCATTGTATTAAGGAAATGGTCTTGCACTCTAGGAATACATCTTTCTTCATATTCTACCGTGTTGCATTGTGCTACTAATTTCCCTTCTGCATCTACATAACTGACTTGTTCCAATCCTTCTTCGTCAATCAATACACTTTTATAATACTTATTGCCTACTCCCAAAATATGCTCTAGGTCATGAGAAGGGTGTTTAAAAATAATTCTCCTTTCATTTCCACTCCCCATTCTTAAGTCGAATCCTGCTGAAGAAGTTATGCTCACAGCATTGGTGTAATCATCTCGAATGTGCTGTCTTGTATAAGGGAAAACACTAGCGGGCACATAGGCTTCTTCTGTATTGTTGTTGCTATAATACCAACCTAAACTTCCTTTTGTTAAATTGCTTACCACCTTAGGATTATATACTTCTCCATAAGCATCTTGTGAGCTAGGATGATGATCGAAATCTGCACTATTGAATGTTTGGTTGGATGGGTCCGTAATGAAGTTGGGCAAAAATGTATTGGTTTCTGTTTTATAGGCAGGAGCAGGCAAGGTCTGTAGGCTTGATCTCCCGTATCTATCAAATACCGTTTGCTGAACAATTACATTATTTTCTTCTAAGTCTTTTTGTTGAACCTGTTCATTTCTTCCTAATTTGTCTTTATAAACTTGGATATAAGAAATTACATTTCCAGCGTCGTCGTATACTTTTTCAATGACATAGTTTTTTGACGCTTGCGGAGTTTGCGCTTCTATAATGGAAGGAAACACCAACAAGAGAACAAGCAAGAATGTAAATACACTTGCCGCCTTATTTTTTTGAGGAATAAATTTAATCTGCATAGTGTATTTCTTTTTCAGTTTGTAACAATTTTCCTTGTTCTGTTTCAATGTAAGTTTCAATAACATTACCCGCTGCATCGTAAACAAACTGGGTGAAGAAATTTTCATTGTTTAACACATATAAAGGTCTTACTAGTTGTTCATCAAATACAATAGATTGAACTTGCGCATCGATCGGTTGCAGTCGGAAATCATCATAATAAGCATCACCGGTTCCTTGATTCATGAGGTAAACAGAAACAACTTCAGAAGCATTTGGGTCAGCGGTAAAGCCATCTGGGATATTAAATTGGATTTTCATTAAAATCCAATCTCCTATTTGTAAGGCATCGGGATCGTTTCTGGCAACAAAATCAGCATGTGAGTAAGTGGCACCATTCGCATCTTTGCCACTAACATAAACAAATAACTTTGCATCGTTTGGGCTTGAATGATGCACCCAAACACTTGCCTCATAGGTTCTGTCATCTAATAGCCCACGTTTTAGAGTCTCCCCATCGTAGGGAATGTTTTCTGTAGACATAAGGTAATTGGGTCCAAGTGTTCCCGGAAGCACTTTCACCATGTACTTTCCGGTATGAGGGTTAATTGGGTTAGTAAGATCAACTTTTAGTGTTTGTTGCCCTAAACCGATTATTTCATTGTCGAAAAACCCATTTCCGTTTTTTACAATCCTTTCTTCAAAGCTAGAAGCAAAGAAACTACGGTAATTACAATTACTAGCAGAGGCAATTGCTTTTTCATTGGTCAGATTATATTTTGTTGCACTGAAGTTCCCCTTTCTATCAATGCTTTCTAATGCTTTTAAAGCCTCGTTATACAAGCTGACTTTACCAGTACGGGTCCAAGTAGTTTGGTCTTCACTTGCACTTAAAAAACTACTCCTTGCTTTCCAAGGTTTAGCAGTTTTTGTTACAAAAACGTATGCTCCTGCACTCGACAACTCTCTTGTATAATAAGTATTAGCCCAAGTTGTATAGTTGTTTTGTTCTTTGTGCCTTGTATTTGATGAACTGTAACTAGCATTAAGCTGATTAGAGTTGCTTGGGCTTAAGAATTTAGAGCCCATATTTGCATAGTGTTCATAAGCAAAGTCTTTGTAAATATCGGTGGTAAAAGGAACTGTTTTTATTCTTGTTGGGGAACCATTCCAAGGGTCAAAATCAGTAAAATAGGTGGTGGTGTTTTCTACACCTGTTACAATAATATCTTTTAGTTTGTAGCCTATCTCTTCATATAAAAATGCTTCGTCATACTTTTTTAAATGTGTTTGATCTGTATAATCTATTCTTGATTTGTAAAATACTTCTCTAATTCTACTGCCTTCTTTAGAATTACTTAACCCGTTAGTAATATAGTTTGTGATTTGTGGGGCATATTTATATTCATAAGTTTGGATTGGATTGCCCAATCGGTTTTTAACAATTTTCTTCTTCAATGTTCCATATAGCCCGTTATTAAAAATGGAAACTCTTTGAACGTTTTTATAATGATCCAAAGTACTGCCGTTGACTAAGGAAGTTGTAAAACGTCTTCCCTTACCGTCAGATTTAACAAAAACATCTGGTTCGTAATAGAATTGATATTCTACTTCTCCAAAGTCCGTTGAATTCAAATAGCCCACAGACTCTATTTTTGATTTTACGCTTTTATACCCTACAACATTTGGTGGCGCAAATCGGTCTGCTTGCTGTAGAGAAGGTTTCATCTTAAGACTAGCCTCATTCTTCCAGCGTCCATTCTCTGTTCCTATTACACCAACACCATAAGTAAGTTTTAAGGTATAAACTTCACTTTTATCCGGTTCCGTTAAGGAGATGCTTTTTACTCGAATTCCCCCTCCATTAGCTTCTTTTAAGTTAACAATTAAACGTCCTTCAACATTATCTAAATCTATCAGTGTTCCTGAACAGGAGTAGTTTGAATTAATTAATTGATACAATCCATACCTGTTATTCAATAAATTTGAACCGAGAGATCCTATGTTTATATAGCTACTTTCTATTTTTTGACTGCCATTACAATCGTATCCAATCTTTATCTCTATCTGAGGTCCTGCTTGGATACTGTAGTTATTAATACTCATTATATATTCAATAGCATCAGGGTCTGTAAAAACCAAGGTAGAACAATTGGAGCCTTCACAAGTAAAATCGAAAAACCTTCTGGGTTGTGTTGGTAAGTCCATCCTAAAATTCTGGTAATAGATTTCAGAATATTCATCTGCTTCATAACTCACGTCTATTTCTCCTTTTAAGGGCGTGGTAATCTTATTCAAAGACCATGAAGGCAACAGACCAACGTCGCTTTCTGTTGTATATCCTATTCTGTCAAAATGGTTTAGATCTTTTGGCACCTTATAGTTACCAAAAAAGTCTTTGTAATCATGACGGTAAGCTGGGTTTAAAGTTCCTGAAGGGTATTCAAATTCATAAGCGACTTTATCTTCGTTTAAAGCATTTACTCCGTAAATGTTGTTTCCCCCTTGTCCGTAAACGTAAAGTTTTGTTAGGGTTAATTTTCCGTCATCTGTACCCGCTGTTACTCCAGATACCTTATCAAAAACAGAAACTCCGCTAATTTTATAATCAGGGCTTGATAGAGTTACTGTATTATCAATATTATTGTACACTTCTGGGCAGAGGGAATAATCGTAATTAAGAGAAACTCTTCCTAATACAAGCGGATCAACAGTTGCTTTTGATGCAGCGTAATCGCCAGAATGAAGCATGTCATTTATATTTGCGTCATTTGATAGATTTGAGAAAGGACCCGAAGGCAAAGGAATATAGGTTGAAAAGATACCGCTTGTTGCAAGGTCTTCGTTTTTTATCAAAATGAGTTCTTTAACTTTTAATTGTGGTAATTCACTTTGTACAGAACCTTCAGGAGCCCCATGTCCATCTTTCCCTAGTTCTTTTACAATAAAAAGCGTTTGAGTAGCAGTTTTTACATAGTTGGGATAATAAATATCTTTTTTACGTTCACTTTTAGAGCCTCTTAACTGATAGTTAATGTCTTCAAAAAAAGTGGTAGGAACGCCTTTGTAGGTTTTGTCAATAAAAAATCCATGATAGGGGGCTCGTTGTATGAATGATTTATCGTCTTTGTTCCACTTTTCATAATTGATATAAATCCAATAGCCTGAATCTCCCTCATCTGCAAAATTGTTAGCATTTACATCAACATAGTCAAGTCCGGTAATCGCTGTTAGTTTCCAGGTATAGGCATATCGTGTCTTTTTTTCATATTGCTTAAATTCACTAGCGTCTAAACTTGGAGTGGCTGTAACATTATTAAAACTGCAACTGGTATGTGTTTCTTTTGTTACATATACCGGTAGTGAATAATGGTAGGTCATTCCGTTGGGAGTTGTTACTCGAAAAGCTCCAATCCCACTAGGATCATACAGTGGGTTGCTCAGCAAAGTTCCAGCTCCATCTTTTAAGCGAGTACCTCCTGCTAGGCTAAAGTTCTGAAAATCTATAAAACCATCAGGAATAGATGTGCTACCATCATAATGATCTTGAATCTCATCATTGGTAAAATATTCAATGAAATTGGCAGCATACACCTTTTGTCTTTTATCCCATTTGTTAGTTTGGTTAGCATTGGTGTATTCTAATGCTTCGGTACTTGGGGTAAAATTAGCTACAATGGTAGTTCCGGGTTCTGGAATGGCATTTCGCCAAGTACTTAAGTTACTTGGCCAAGCAATATCGCCTATTGGGCGTGGACCAGAGCTTAACTTTGCGTAATTTGCATTTGTTTCATAATAAGGCCAGTAATTTTTGGCAGGAGAGGGATCATTCACAAACCTAAATTGCACATCTTGGGTAAATTGAGTAAGGTCAGAGCTCGCATAATCTTTATGTTTGACATTGTTTACTGGTGCTTCGTGAAACTCAGCGTAGTCAAATAAATAAGGTCTCATTTTACCTCCAACACCAGGACCGCTTACGTAATAGCTGTCATAATCGGGAAATTTAAAACTAGGATATGATTCATCTGTTTTTCTGCCGCTGCTGGCAATGTCCATTAATCTAGTTGGCTGTGGAGATTGATGTCCAATATTATATACACTGTTGTTATAATCATATTCCTTGAACCAAACAGGTCCGTAAGCTTTGTACTTTGTTTTTACATTGCCATTAAAAAATAACTCTTCATACTCAACTGCATTCCAGTCATCTGGCAAACCATTAACTTGCCTGTTAATTTCTCCAAGCCCTAAAGACCATCCTAAACCCACCCAACTTGCTTCTTGATTGGTTTTAATGTTTGAATTGTAATTCAATTGCAGAGGGAAACTCTCTCCATTTGGACCTGAAACTTGAATTAACGGAATACTATAGTTGAAATCTCCTGTGAATAAGTCAACATTGTTTTCAAGACTCGCTGCTACGGGGGTACTTTGAGAAATCAATTGAAAAGGTAGGTGAAATAGACAAATTACTGTTATTAATAAAATAAATCTCATAAATTGGATGTTATTATAAAGTTTTTTTTTGGTATCAAAAGTTACCTTGTCTCTTTTAAATCTATGTTACTATTAAAGTAGAAGTGTAATTGACTCTCCATTAATTTTCAACGCCAAATGTTTTGTTTTAATGTTTGTAAAAAAGCGTATTATTTCAAAACTACTTTTCCTTCTTCGTCATTTTTCTTTCTTCTACGAATACACCCTTATCTCCTACGGGTTGAATGATATTCTTTACAATTAAGTATTTTCAATCTTAATCGCTATTTTTTTAGTGTGAACTTAGTTTTTTCTGCCTACTAAATTGAGAAATAATTATTAGGAAAAAAACAGGTATAAATACCTGCTTTTTAAGTTTTTTTTATTGGGCTGTAGAGGGTGTCTTATTATTAAAAAGCACGTAAGGCTTATATTAACAGAGCTTTAGAAGCATTGTATGTAAAAAGATAAAACGATAAGAAAATTGTGGATTATGGAAGAATAATGGTAAAATTTTCTTTAGTATATATTAATAAATGAAAATGGATGGACTATCACCAAGTTCCATATTTGTTAGTATGTGTAGTGGTTTAAGTTTGAGAGTCAATTAATAATGATGTTGTTTTTCCAACATCACGAATACTGTTTGGTGTAGTGCTTCTCTGCTTGTTTTGAGCCAAACTATGAGCTCTTATTTTTTATACTAGATGATTATATAGATTCAGGAAGCGTATGCTCTCTTCCTTCATTTTCTATTTGGAGGTAGTCCATTAAAGGAGCAAAATAGTTGGCCATAGCTTTGGCACTCATTTCTTCTCCAAGTTTGTTTTTTAGGTCTTCTCTCCAGTCTACCGTTGCTCCACCTATCATCAAACTTTTTAAAAACTTTCCAACTTCTTTGTTTCCAAAATAATTGGTTGCGTGCGGATCTTGTTTTAATATATTATTCGCGATGTGGTCGTGGAATTGAAACAATAAGATGTTTGACATGGCATAGTCATAATATTGTGCAGCATCATTATTAATGTGAGTTTTAGAGGCAGCATCGCAGTACTCTTCCCCTCTTTCAAAAGGAGGAGCGATCCCTTGATATTTCTTCTTTAATTCCCACCATCTTTTGTTGAATTTATCTTGTGGAAGATTTTTAGCATAGAGGTCATGCTCGAATTCAGTCATTACCCCCGCTCCCCAAGGGATCAATACAACAAAATCCAATGCTTCAGAAAGTAGAAGTTGCGTTTCGTCTAACTCAACATCTGCATCTAACAAGCCTCGATCTACAAGAAAAGGTTTCTGTAAAGCTGCTAATCCGATTAAACTTCCCATAGCCTCATGATAAGCTCTGTTTGCCCCCTCGCGAAGAACCAAAGGAACATTGTTGTTTGAATACGATAAATAATAATATATGTGACCTAATTCATGCAAAGTAGTCCCCCACCATTCTGTATTGGGTACAACGCTCATTAGCGAGCGAACATCTTGGTCTAAATTTAAATGCCAAGCTGAAGCATGAGAGTTCTTTTTGTAGTTAGCATCTGCAGGAGCAGGGTATAAGCTGGACTTTGTATAAAAACTTTCAGGTAGAGCTCTGAAACCTAAACTCTGATAAAATTTTTCTCCTTCTGTAACAATCCACTTAGCTCCTTTTTCTTCTAGTTTACTGTCTAAATCTACTCCTTCAACTTTTACCATGGCTCCCCATTCCTGTCCCCACTTGTTGGTTAGCCAATGTGCAGGAATTAAATCAGGTACTTCTTGATTGTATTTTTTAGCTAAGTTGTATCTGGCCCAAGTGTGTAATTCTCGATATAGAGGCCACATTTCTGAAATCATATTTTTGCAAGTAGCCATCAACTCGCTTTTTGTCATTCCATAGGCTGAAACTTGATAGTCAAAGTAATCTTCGTAGCCCAGAGCTTGTACTGATTTGTTTCTCAACGATTGAAGATTCTCTAAACCTCCTTTTAAGGTTTTTCCAACTTCTTTACTTGCTTCCCAAGCTTTCAGCCTTTCCGTTAAATCTGTGGAGTTTTTCAGAATCGCATTAATTTCGTTTCCACTGACTGGTTTTCCATCAATGCTTGATTCGAATCCAAAAAGTAATTCTGTTTGTTTTGTTTCTGCTGCAATTCTATTCTGAACGATTTCGCCAGCTATAGCAGGGTTGTTCCCCGCATTGTAAAGAATAGCTTCAAGTTGTTTTTTCTCTAAATGGCTAAGCGTTTCTTTATTTTCAAGAAATGACTTTACTTTTTTGATGTTCTCCTCACTACCCATAAAAGCAGCTAGCTCAGCTTCAGCTTTCTCAGATTTTTTGTTAGTGACAGTATCCCCTTCAACAATTCTTGTATTCAAAGTCCATTGAGCTTCGGCAGAGATATAAGCTAATTTTTGATACATGGTGTTATATTCTTCAAGGAATACCTTTACCTCTTCATTGCTTACTTCAGTTTTTTGAGTTTTTTTATTTTCCTTAGAAGTGCAAGCGAAAAGCGCACTTAACAAAAAGCAAGAGACGATCAGTTTTTTCATGTAGTGAATTTATCAATTAGAATGCTAAGGTAGTAAATTCAAAGAGCTTAACTACAAGTAGGAAATTTTGGTTTTAAACTAAGGAAGAATCCAATTGATTTCTTTGTCCCAGTTTTTTCGAATATTAATGGGATCATCGAATAGAATAACCTTTTCTGGTTGGAGTTTTTGATAAAAGTCACCTGTATCCCAAAGGCCATTTTCGTTTCGGTCATAAATAAGCTTTAGGCGATAATTTCCTGGAGCAATAAAATTGAAAGTTGTAATGCTATCGCTAACTAACTGCTCCCTTAATTTTTCTCCTTTTGGATTGGTGAGTTGTAGTAATTTAGCACCGCTAATAGTATTGCTTAGCTTAATCTCTAGTTTACCAAAGTCTTCCAGCTTATTGAATATAAGAGAAGCTGTTATCGTATCGGTTGAAGTATCGTAAATGTCAATAAAAGAATGGGGCAATATCATAACAGAGTACTCTTTGTCTTTTTCAAATTTTATTTCTAAAAACATTTTTCTTTTAGAAATGCTGTCTCTGGTAATTGTAAAGGGGACAGTATTAGAATCATTATCGATTATAGTGATACTATCTGTTTCTATAAATTGAATTGGCCTATTGAATTCAAGTTCTATTGGCTCAAAATAGTTTTTTGTCCCCTCTAATGTAGAAAGCATTTGAAGATTTTGGCTTGCAACGATTGTATCTGTTTTGAATTTGATAGTATCGATAAAGTTTTCGGCGGAAATTTCTATTCTCAATTTCCTTCCTGAAATTTCTTTTAACCAAAGGGTGGATTTATTTTCTAGTTTTTCAATATCCAAAATAAAACCTTCAATGGTGGTATCTAATAGGGAAAAGTTTAAATTTTCAAGAGGTAGTTTGAATGTTAAATCTAGTTGAGCATTTTCTAAGTTTTGTTTCTCAATAAATTGTTTGTTGTCCTTTTTTAGGAATGCATATAATCTGAGTGATTCGTTGTTGGCTTGAACTGAGATCAATTCATTTAAAAAAACTACTTTCTCATCAGGTCGATCATAGAGGTAATTGTTGTTTTTGTCTTTAAGGCCTACAAGCTGATATACTCCTTCTTTTATATTTGTAACTGTAAAATTCCCTTCTTTATCTGTTCTTGCTACATAGCTTGGCAATTCTTTTGAAGGAACCGAATCAGTTTCAAATTTTGGATATAACATCACCAAAAAATCCTCTTCAACTGTCAAAGAAAAAGCATCGATTACAAGACCACTTAGGGTGAGAGAGTCTAGCACTGCTCCTGTAGAAAATACATATTGGAATCCTGATATTGGATTGCCTTCATTTAGGTCTACAATCGCATTTCCAAAGTTGAATACATAGGTAGTGTTTGACTTTAGCGTATCCTTAATGAGTAATTCAAGACTTTTCCCTTTAATTTTTGTCTTCAAAGGGTATTTCAAGGGAGGCGAAATGATGAGCTGTTCTTTTAATTTTTTTAAGACAACATATTCATTGAATTCAATCTCTATTTTAGTAGAATTGAAAAGCGTGGTGCCATTTTCAGGTTTGCTGCCAGTAATTTCAGGGGGGGAAATGTCTCTTTCTCCGCCAGTAGGAGCTACCACTTGCGCGCAGCTCCAAACAAATAATAGGAGACTTATTCCGATGAAGCGATTTATCTTCTTTACCATTTTGTACTAATGATTTGGGCTAAATTTTCTAGATACATTTGATCAACTTCATCAAAATGATTTAATTGTTCGCTATCAATATCTAAAACGGCAACAACTTTGTTATTTTTTATTATTGGAATGACTATTTCAGATTGAGTAGCAGAATTACAAGAAATGTGGCCTTCAAATTTAGTTACATCCGGAACAAGAATTGTTTGTTGTTCTTGATAAGCAGTTCCGCAAACCCCTTTGCCAGGTTTTATTCTAGTACATGCTAACGGCCCTTGAAACGGTCCTAATACAAGTTCATCATTTTTGAATTCATAAAACCCCACCCAAAAAAAGTTAAAACCATATTTTAGCACAGCACTAATGTTTGCTAGGTTAGCGATTCTGTCTTCTTCAATTTCTATGAGTGCCTCTATTTGAGGAAGAAGCTGCTGGTATTGTTCAGCCTTTGATAGTGAAGAATCGAGTAATATGTTTTCTTCCATAAGGTGCAAAAATACCTAATAAGTGCTGGCAATGGTTAGCAAACTTAATTGAATACCATTAATGTTTCTTAATGTATTGCCGCAGGCTTCTATGGTGGCTCCCGTAGTTACCACATCATCAATCAAAAGTACATGTTTATGCTCTAATTGTTTAGAATTAACTATTTCAAAAGTCTGACTTACATTTTCAAAACGTTCAAACCGATTCTTTTTTGTTTGACTCTTTGTATTTATATTTTTGATCATAGATGCAACATCTATAGTAATCTCTGTGATATTAGAAATTCCTTTTGCAATAAAATGACTCTGGTTAAATCCTCTTTTCTTGGTTTTAATTCGATGAATTGGAATGGGAAGTAATACATCTATTTCTGCGAAAAAATTACCTTCCATTAATTCAATGGCTGCTAGTTCCCCTAATGTAATGCCAACTTCTTTAATGCCTTTGTATTTTAAAGCATGCAAAAGATGCTGTGTTTTTCCGTGTTGTTCGAACTTTAAGTAGGCGCTTGCTTTTTTTAGTTCCAATCGCCCCCAAAATAAATGCTGTATTTTATTGTTAGTAAAGTCTTGAATATTCATTTTTGCTAAGTCACCTCGGCATGTGAAGCAGATGTGTTGGATTTGCCCACTAATTGCAATCCCACAGGCATAACATATCTTAGGAAAGATTAGATTGAAAAGAGGTTCAAGCATCGATTAAATTTACCATTATATTTGCACCCTATGAGCGACATTAACACGACTAATAAGGCTGAAAAGACAAATAAGCTTTTGATTATCATTATAATTATTCTCTCCTTAGTATTAGGGGTTACTTTATGGCAGTTTTTCGATTTACGGAAAACAGCTGCTCAGAAAGGAAGCGAGATCGAATTAATGGTAGATGAAAGAGGGGAATTAGAAAATGAATTACAAGACATGTTGAATGAATTGGATACCATGGAAACGACGAATGATTCTATGAAGGTCGAAATGTCAAACCGTAAATCTGAGATAGAGGGCTTACTGGCCAAGGTAAAAGATAAAGATTTTGCCATTTATAAGCTAAAGAAGGAAACTACAACGCTCAGAACTATTATGAGAGGCTATGTTGTTACTATTGATTCTATTAATACCTTGAACGTTGGGCTTCGAAATGAAAATAAAGAGGTAAGGAATACCTTGAGTAAAGAAAGGAGTAGGGCAAAGGAGTTACAAAAATCAAACGAGAACTTATCGAGTAAAGTTGAACTTGCAAGTAGATTACGTGTGTCGAATGTTACTGTTTTTGGTGTGAATGTAAGGCGAGATATGACAGGCAAGGAGACAGATCGTTCTAGGAAGGCGGATAAACTAAGAGTTTGCTTTATATTGGATGAGAACAAAGTGGCTAAGGTGGGAAAGAAAACTCTTTATTTAAGAATAATTTCTCCCGATGGAGTCATTTTAACAGACGGTGCGGCGGAGGAAAGTCGTTTTGAGTTTAATGGCGGGAAAGGGTACTATTCAGGGAAAAAAGTAGTTGATTATGACCAAATTGCAAAAGAGTTTTGTTTAGACTGGGTAAAGCCTAATGAAGAATACCAAATGCTACCTGGTAAATATCAATTATATCTTTATGCTGAAGACTACGAAATGAAGGCATTAAGCTATGTATTGAAATAGTTAGACCTTTCCAATTTCTTTCTTATACTTCTCTAATTGACCATATTCAGCCATGTGTATAAGGTTAATGTCTTGTTGGTATAGCTTATAAGCTTTCCAAATGGGTGGGTTCTTAGCAATTGTATCTAGAAAAGAATAAAATGGTGATGTTTTGTAGCAATACAATGGCGGAAGCCAACGGTAACCTACTCCAATAGATTCTCCAATGTTTTGCACGGCATGCCAATAGAAAGGTGGATTCCATAAAACATCTCCTGGTTTTAAATGTACTTCGTAGCTATCAAGGTATTCGTATAGGCTATAAGGTGCTCCGAAGTCTGGTTCAAAGGGGTTAAAAGCTTTGTTATCTTTTCTAATAGGCGCACCTCTATATACGTTGGCAGCTGGTAGTGGGTCAACGATAGCCGTATGAAAATGGTGGTAAATTCTCCATTTTTTCTCTCCAACAATCTGAGTAAATAGATTACATTGATTTGCGTTGTGCAGGTTGGTTAAGGTTTTATCTCCACCAATGAATACTTGGAAAGCTTCAAATGCGGTTAGGGGGTTTCTCCTCTCTCTTAGCCATTTGTAATCAAAATCTAGGATGTGTTCTGGGTGTTTTTCAAGTAAAGGGTAAAATCGATAATACTGCCCGCTTCCATTTCTTATCCCATCAATAATGTCGGATAGGGTCATTCTTTGATAAGGAGCAGTCATTTCATCTTGATCTACTACTACAATTTCATCTTTACCGTGTAAGTCTTTAAAATAGTCTAAACTCCAATTTTTCACGCAGTCCCAGTCTTTTGCGGCACCTTCTAGCACAACAGGAATTCCCTTTTTAACGTAGTGCTTTTTAAATTCTTTTAAGGAAAGATTCTTTCGCCTTTCGATTGGGAGAACTTTTCCTTTTCCACCTTTTTGAAGAGTTTTATACAGTTTTTGATAAAACTTTCTCCTGCTTTTTTCCGTTAGCCTGTGTCCACGTTTTCTTCCTATAAGATGGTCGATAAACTGGTAAATGCCATACTGAAAGCGTTGTCCATTCGAAAGTCGTTGATCTAATCCCATAGCCGTACGAATATAGGTAAAATCAATTGTTCTATAGGCTTAAAAGTCCTGAAGCAAGTTTGCTTCAGGACTTTTAGGCTTATTAATGAGACACTATGAATTTTTGGATATTTGAAGATTCCTTTTTTGTAAAGTGGATGAAATAGAGGCCATTTTCAAAATTACTTACATTTAGAAGAGTTATTGAATGATGTAAGTCATTTGGTGTTACTCCTGATTGTAATTTCCTTCCAAGTTCATCGTATACTACCCAAGATGCATGATTTAATCCAGTTGTTTCAATGGATAATTGATTACTAACTGGATTGGGCGAAATTGAAATTGATCGACCAAGATCTAGTTCCTCGATTCCAACTATTGTCGAAATTGTAAAATTATATTGAAAGCCATCTCCAAAATTTGGTTCAAATACTTTTAAGATGGTACCGCTAGGTGTCTTTAAACGAACAGCTCCATTTCCATTAGAGTTCCCGAAGAATGATAATCCATCATCATTTGAATCAAAAACATTCAAAGAATAGCAACCCAAGGATAAGTTAAAGGTATCTCTATAAGTAGTATTACTTGCTAATCCTGAATTTTGAAAAACTAGAGCCCCGGCATCATCTCTTACTTCATATCTACTTTGGAAACCCGCACTGTTGGTCATAAATTCGATTATGAAATTCGATTGAACTACTTCAGATGCAATAAAATTTCTAATAATAGTATCATTGTGAATGTATTGATCGCCTAATCCGTTTGTGCTTACTAAACGAGCATAAAAAGTATTACTTCCTGAAGATAATTGTGTCCAAAATGGGGCAGATGTAGGTAGATTAATTGTGGCTTTTTCCAGAAAATCCAATGAGCCACTCCAAGTAAATAAGTCTTTAGTCCCATTATTAATCCAATATTCAAATACTGCAGTTGTTATTTGTGTTGAACCGGAATTTTGAAAAATAATTTCTGCATTACTGCAAACTGGATTACGCTTGCCATGCTCAGTATGATTAGTGGGACTGATAACTTCTGTAATTCTTCCATCTAAATTAAAGTTAGGGGAACCATAAGATACTAGTTGGTTGTTTACGATATAACGAGAATCTCCAGATGCTGTAGAAACTCCGTAATCAATTTCAACTGTATCTGCACTTCCAACTAGAGTTGTAATATCATATTCTTGTATATCTGATGGCATTCCTGGGCACCAACCTGCTCTATCATAAATCCATGTTCCTCCTTGAGGAAAAACTGGGTTTTCTGCACATTCTTTCCAAACTGATCTGTTAAACTCAATTGGTCCTCCATTTATATTTATAAAATGGTTGCGAGCAATAAATTCTCCTTGCTGACCATGGCCAGTTATTACAGACCTTACTTTAAACTGAGATGCAGAGGTGTCTAAATCAAGTGTAATAGGAGCAAAATATGCGTTATTCGTAATTTGAGAGTATGACCTACTGCTAACAGGCCATATTTGATCGATACGTTTTACATCTCTTGGGGGAGTTCCCACAATAAACAAGAATTGGATGTCCATTTCTTCTTGCCATTGCCCACCTCTTTCTAAAGTGATTCGTCTCGGACCTTTCAATATGGGGGTGAAATCACTAACATCAAAGTACCAAGCCTTTCCATTTATTCCTAAATCAAGATTAATTCCGTAGGGAGTAACAAACGACATTAACTCTAGCTTAGCTGCATTTCTTTGAAAATAAGATAGGGAAGAGTTTGTAATTTGGGTGGTATTACTTGAAGGGTTGGACGAGATTAGATTAGCACTTAAATCATATAGAGTATTGTTTTGAGGCCAATAAGATGTATTTACGGTTCCAATACTATCTGAGAAGACAGTACCATACTTTGGAAATATGGTATTCTCTATAACACTGTAAGGGGTAAAGTAGGTGGTATCGAGAATTGTATCATTAGAAATAGTAAGGTTGTAATTTCCTTGGTAAAGGTTAATGTTGGGTTTAATTGAATAGCTTTTATAACTTTTAAAATGCTCTTCTCCAATTAGTGAGTTGTAGCTATTGTGTAATCCAAATGCTGCACTTCTTCCATTTGAGCTATTGTCGATAATAGTTGAACTAGACGAATCAAAGGTATATTCAAGCTCTAAGTTAGCGTAGGATGGATGAGAAGATTCCATTTTCTTATACCTCCATTTTGCAATTACCGAGTCAGGAAGAGCTGTCGACCAAATACGTAGATTATCAATATTTCCTTCCCAGAATCTATTGTGAAATCCTCCAGATATTTGAACTCTTGAAGACATTGCAGTATTTACTGCATTTGAAGTAATAGCTGTTGGGTTATCTTTAACACCATCTACATAGAATTTGAAATGATAAGTAGATACACCACTAAAGGTAATCGCAATGTGATGCCATTTATCATCGTTCAGTATTGTTGTTGAAACATAAGAACCACCATTTACTTCTACTCGTAAACGACCATTATTATCTAGTCTTACTATAAATTTTTCTCCTGCTCTGTTGGCTCCCCAACTTACAATGTCTTTATCTGCAACACTTGTTTTTATCCGAGCTTCAACTGTTCTTTGGTTAGTGCCACCAACTCCCTGATAGCTATCGGCTCTAACATAGTTGCCAGTAGTAAGGTTAAGACTAAGATCATTTGAACTCGAAATAGCTTGAACGCTAGCCGTTGTATGACATTTTATTGGTAGATGATTATTAGTTGCAGGAGCTTTATAAGAGAGTTCGATTAACAGATTTGAAGAACCATTCCAATTGAAAGGGGTGTGAAATTGAACTCGATTAAGTCCTGATATTGCAGTGTAATTATGATAGTATACTTCTTGCGTCGCTCTGAAATCAGAACTATCAGGAAAACTTAATTGATTTAATGTAGTGCTCTTTATTTTAACTTTTAGGTTTAATAATTGGGTTTGCTGACCAAGGTTTGTGAAACTAAAACCATCTATATTTCCTGAAACTAATCCTGCAGAAGTAAGTTCAATACTTGTCAATAATAAGTAAGTCTTTCCTCCATTATTTATTGATTTGACAAGACTTGAGTCAATGACATTTCCAAGTCCAACAGTAGCGGTATCTTCAGTAATGATAGATTGCAGATTTACAGTTTGCTGTATGAGTGGGACACCACTCCATGTAGGAGTATTACTGTAAATTCCATTGGTGTTAGTGTCTGGATAAATGACATATTTGTCAATGATTCTAGTACTTGAATCTGCCTTTGTGGAGTCTGTTATGTAGGTGTTACAAGAATAATCCCATTCTCCACAACCAAGATTCGTTTGCCCTGAGACAGGTGGCGATACTAATCCATTTTTACACCTCATGGCGTATCGCATGATAACTCTTTCAAAAGAGAGATTACTATTCGTTGGGAAATTAGCAACCACATCTCTCGAAGAGCTTTGATAATTTAAAACGTTGACAATAATGGTATCTCCAGTGCTTTGAGAGAAAATAGTTGAAGAAAATAGGCAAGTAAGTAGTAGAAGAGAGCAAATCGATTTGCGCATAGGGCTAAGTTTGCTTCGAAGTTAATAAATATAAGTGGGGATTAGAAAAATGTTTCTTCTATATAATTACTTCTAATTAAGTTGGTTAGTTAGATGTGTTTTAACTAGAAGAAATACTGAGTCGTCCTGAAATAGGTTGACAGATTATAGAATAAAATTAGTTAAAAGCAGTGAGGATATCCTCACTGCTTTTTTTGTGTATAAAA
>JAESST010000518.1 GCA_016763995.1 Flavobacteriales bacterium
AGTTACACCATCGGACAATTTTATTTCGGATGACAAAAGTAAAAAAAACTTCACAAATATTTATATTTTCTTAAGAAAAGTATTTCACCTCAATTGAAGGAGTTTTTTTATATTCGCATTCTATCTAAAACAAGCACTAAATAAAGGGTATGACAACATTTAGAAAATTAAACTTATCATTTGGCTGGCTAACTTGGCTAATCGCTACAGCAGTTTACTTACTTACAATTGAGCCAACTACAAGCTTTTGGGATTGCGGAGAATTTATTGCAACAGCTTATAAGCTAGAAGTTGGACACCCTCCAGGAGCCCCTTTTTTTATGATACTTGCTCGTTTCTTTACCTTGTTTGCAGCTCCTGAAAAGGCCGCAATGATGATAAATACTCTTTCTGCACTGGCAAGTTCATTTACTATTTTGTTCTTGTTTTGGACAATTACAGCTTTTGGAAAAAAATTAGCACTAAAAACCGGAGAATTAACAACGCCTAAAGTATTTGCCATTATTGGCAGTGGTCTTGTAGGTGGTTTAGCTTATACATTCTCAGATTCGTTTTGGTTCTCAGCAGTAGAAGGCGAAGTATATGCGCTTTCTTCTTTATTTACTGCAATTGTATTCTGGGCAATCATTAAATGGGAAGGAGTCGCAGATCAAAGTCATGGATTGCGTTGGATTGTCCTAATTGCCTATTTAATGGGCCTTTCTATCGGAGTTCACTTATTGAACTTACTAGCTATTCCTGCAATAGTCATAGTCTATTATTTCAAAAAATACAAACCAACTCCGAAAGGGATTGCAATCGCATTAGCTCTTTCGATTGTCATTTTAGGAACCATTCAATATGGAATTATCCCTGGACTAATAATTATAGCAACAAAATTTGAGTTATTGTTTACCAACAGCTTTGGATTGCCTTTTAATACAGGGTTCCTTTTCTACATTGCATTACTAGTTGGCTTAGTTGCTTTCGGCTTAAGGTATACTCAAATGAATAACAAATTGTTACTCAACACTATTTTGTTGTGTTTCTCTGCCATTGTATTAGGTTACTCTTCATTTGCAGTAATTCTAATTCGTTCGAATGCCAATACTCCAATGGATGAAAATAATCCTGAAAATGTTTTTACTTTCCTTTCTTACTTAAACAGGGAACAATATGGCGACAGGCCATTATTTAATGGTCATTCCTTTAACACTCCCTTAGATGCAAAAAACCCATACGCAGATGGAAAGAAAGTCTATTACCAAGATAAAGAAAGTGGAAAATACATTGTAACCGATCACAAGAAAAATTCGGTTCCTAACTATGATGATCGTTTCAAAAGTATTCTCCCACGAATGTGGAGTACAGGAGCCCGACATAAGGGGCACTATAAAAAATGGGCAAACTTTAAAGGGAAACCAATCCGCTATCAAGCTGCGAATGGAGAAACAAAAGTGATCAACACCCCAACCTTAGGAGAGAATCTAGCGTATTTAGTTAACTACCAAGTAACCTGGATGTATTTTAGATATTTCATGTGGAATTTTTCCGGAAAACAGAACGATGTTCAAGGTCATGGAAATGTTATTCATGGAAATTGGATCAGTGGAATTAAGTTTATTGATGAAATGAGATTAGGAACCCAAGAAGGACTTCCTGAAATTATAACAGAGAGCGATGCTAATAATAAATATTATATGTTACCCTTGATCCTAGGTATACTTGGCTTATGTTTCCAATTCAGCAAAAGCACTAAAGATGGATCCATCATTGCATTACTCTTCTTCTTTACAGGAATTGCAATTGTTCTTTATTTGAACCAATATCCACTTCAACCAAGGGAAAGAGATTATGCATACACAGCATCCTTCTATGCCTTTGCAATTTGGATTGGATTAGGTGTTTATGCCCTATATGACTGGATCTCCAGAGGAAAATCAAACTCTGCTATTGCTATTGGAGTTTCTGCTCTGACACTTATTGCAGTTCCTGGATTAATGGCTTCAGAAAACTGGGATGACCATTCAAGAGCGAATCGAACAACAGGTAGAGATTTTGCTAAAAACTACTTAGACTCCTGTGAACCCAATGCTATTTTATTTACAAACGGAGATAATGACACCTTCCCATTATGGTATGTGCAAGAAGTAGAAGAATACAGAACGGATGTTCGTGTCATCAACTTAAGCTTACTAAACACAGATTGGTACGTAAACCAAATGCGTTTAAAAGCATATGAATCGGATCCTATTCCATTGAATTTACCGGAAAAGAAAATTAGACAAGGAACCAACGACTACCTTCCTATTTATGAACAGAAGAAACTAAAAGGACATTATGATGTAGACGACTTAATAGACTTCATCAAATCAGAAAACCCAAGAACTAAAATTCCAATTAGCTCAGGTAAAAAGATTGATTATATTCCAACTAAGAAATTGAAAATTTCTGTTGATAAAGCAAAAGTATTGGCAAACGGAACAGTACCCGCGGACAAAGCAGATCAGATTGTTGATGAAATCACTTGGGAAATTAAGAAGAGTTATGTCCTGAAAAACGATCTGACCATTCTTGACATTTTAGCAGCAAATGATTGGGACAGACCAATTTACTTTGCTAGTACTACCGGCCTATCAAGCTACATTGGCTTAGAGAACTACTTCAGAGCAGAAGGTATGGCTTATCGATTAGTGCCGATTAAGAAAGTAGGAAAAGGAGATGGAAACCCAGGATATGTAAATACTGACATTCTTTATAAGAGATTAATGGAAGATTTTCATTGGGGTGGCATGGACAAGCATGATATCTACATGGATGAAACCAACAGAAGAATGACGATGAGCCTTCGAATTACTTTCTCAAGATTAGCAGATCAGTTAATCAGAGAAAATAAAATGGACAAGGCAAAGCTAGTTCTAGACAAAGCATTTGAAGTAATGCCTGAAGAAAATGTACCATATGATTATTTCGTAATGTTCTTAGCAGAAAATTATTACGCTATTGGAGAGTTCGAAAAAGGGAATGAAATCGTAAGTAGATTAGCAGACATTTGCGAAAAAGATCTTAATTATTATATGAGCTTGAAACCTGAATATGCTAAAACGCTAAAAAATGAGATGAATCAATCGCGTGGAATATTAAACAGATTAGTTGTTATGACCAACCAATTATATCCACAGAAAGAATTTGGAAAAGAGATGAACGATCGATTAGCGCCCTATTTTGGTGCAGTAAACCAACAAAATAGATAAGCCTATTAACCATAACCTACTACAAACATGGAAGTAAAATTTAAATCGCCTTTAATTGTATGTTTAGTTCTATTGGGACTTCTTGTTCAAACTAATTTGTTTGCAGGCTCAAGAGACAGCCTTAAATTACAAGGAATGATTTTTAATAATACGTCCAAAATCAAAGGTGTAGTTGTGAATATTTATGATCACAACAAATTGATCAAGAACATTCATGTTAAATCGTCTAATCGTTTTTTAACAAATCTTCCGATCAATACATTACTTACTATAGAAATTAAAGCACCTGACTATCATACAAAGCGCTTTATGCTTGATACTAAAATTCCAAGCAACTTGAAGTCTATTCCTAAATATGAATTTGACATCGATATTTTTAAGGAAAGTGAACTTGCTGGCATCAATACTTCCTTTTTAGATTTCCCAGTTGGATTAGTCTCTTACGATAAAAAGAAAAAGGTATTTCACAGAAATAAGAAGTATACAAAAAGGATGAAAAAAGCTTATCTAAAATTATGGGCTGAATCACAATCTGCAGGTAGGCAAAGCGAAGGCTTAAAATAAATTATATAAAATAAGGGGAATGTTTCGAAAAACATTCCCCTTATTTTATTCCATCTTTTTCGAGTAAGCCCAATTCTACCATTTTCTAACTTAGGTTCATTCTTAAAAAGATAACTTTACTTGTAACATGCACTACACTGATTCGCCGGAATTAAGGATATTTTCAAGAAATGACTCACATTAGAAAAGCAAAAAAGGCCGACAACAAAATGCTAGCTAGAATCATTAGAGCAGCATTCATTGAGCTTAACGCTCCCTTAACAGGAACAGTATATGAAGACCCGACTACTGATCGATTATTTGAACTCTTCAATGAGAAAAAACAATCCATTCTATATGTTGCAGAAGAAGAGGACCAAATCCTTGGTTGTTGTGGCATTTATCCAACAGAAGGTTTAGAAGAAGAGTATGCTGAATTAGTAAAATTCTACTTAGATCATACCGCCAGAGGAAAAGGAATAGGCAAAGCTCTGTTTGAAAAATCAATCGAAGCAGCAAAAGAGATGGGCTATTCCTATTTGTATATCGAAAGTCAACCTAGTTTTGGGAAAGCAGTAAAGATGTATGAACATTATGATTTTCATTACCTAGATCATGCATTAGGCAATTCTGGACATGATAATTGTGATGTTTGGATGCTAAAAAAGTTGTAAAATTTTCATTCGGCTTACCTTTGCACCATGAACTCTCAAAAAAAAGTTGCTTTACTCATTCTAGACGGATGGGGCTATGGTAAGAAAGACCATTCAGATGCTATCTTTCACGCCAATACCCCTGTTTTTGATTCTCTAATTAACGATTACCCCAATGCCACCCTACTCACAGATGGTGAGCATGTCGGACTTCCTGAAGGGCAAATGGGAAATTCAGAAGTAGGACACTTGAACATTGGGGCAGGAAGGGTCGTTTTTCAAGATTTGGTAAAAATCAACAAAGCGGTAGAGGATAACTCTATTGCTGAGAATACTGTCATTTTAGATGCATTTCGTTATGCAAAGGAAAATCACAAGAAAATACATTTCTTAGGATTAGTTTCTGACGGAGGAATCCATTCGCATCAACAGCATCTCGTTAAGTTATGTCATTTAGCGAATAAATATGGAATTCAACAAAGTTTTATTCATGCCTTTACTGATGGGAGAGATACTGATCCTAAAAGTGGAAAAAGATACCTTGAAACACTAAAAAATGACATTAGCTCTACGCCCACTCAAATTGCTTCTGTTATCGGTCGATATTATGCTATGGACCGAGATTTACGATGGGAGAGAATAAAGATAGCATATGACTTAATGGTCAGAGGAATAGGAACACCAAGCAACAATATATTAAACTCTATTCAAGACTCTTACCACGAAGGAGTAAGCGATGAATTTATTAAACCATTGGTCGCTATAGATTCAGAAAATAACCCAATAGCGGTCATTGATAAAGATGATGTAGTGATTTGCTTTAACTACAGGACGGATCGGTGTAGGGAGATTACCAGAGCATTGCATCAAGAAGACCTCAAAGAACATGGAATGCTAAAACTTCCTTTGCATTATGTTACCATGACTAACTATGATGATAGATTTGAGAATGTCTCAGTCATTTTTAGGAAAGATAACCTACAAAACACCCTAGGAGAAATTATTTCGAATAATAATTTAAAACAAATTAGAATAGCAGAAACAGAAAAGTACCCTCACGTTACTTTCTTTTTCTCAGGAGGACGAGAAGCCCCATTTAAAGGAGAAACAAGACTAATGGCCAACTCACCTAAAGTAGCCACCTACGACCTTCAACCCGAAATGAGTGCAGAAGAGATAAAAGATAAAATCTCCAAAGAAATAGCAAATAAATCTGCTGATTTCATTTGCCTCAATTTTGCCAACCCTGATATGGTAGGACATACAGGAGTATTTGATGCCATCAAGAAAGCAGTTGAAAAGGTAGACACTTGTACAGGAGAAATTGTAGACCTCGGTAAAAAACATGGATACTCTTTTATTATCATTGCCGATCACGGAAATGCAGATTATGCCATTAATACTGATGGAAGCCCCAATACGGCTCACACAACGAACCCGGTTCCCATTATCCTAATTGATAAAAACATTAAAAACATTAGAAGTGGAAAATTAGCAGATATTGCTCCCACGATACTTAAAATGATGAACCTGAATACTCCTTCAGAGATGAATGGCAAAGTGCTGATTTAATTAGGCATCTTCAGCCTCAAATCGTAATTTTAAAATCCTAAAAATACGATTCATGGAGAAGGTTTCAGAATATATACAAGAACACAAAGACAGATTCATCCACGAGCTAATAGAATTATTAAAAATTCCTTCTATTAGCGCAGACTCTAAATATAAAGGAGATGTATTAGCAGCTGCGGAAGCAGTAAGGAAAACACTAGAAAGTGCTGGTGCTGATAATACTGAACTATGCGAAACAGAAGGATTCCCTGTTGTGTATGGAGAAAAAATAATTGATGCTTCGAAACCAACTATTCTAGTTTATGGACACTATGATGTTCAGCCTGCAGACCCATTAGAATTGTGGGATAGCCCTCCGTTCGAACCGATCATTAAAGATGATAAAATTTATGCCCGTGGAGCGTGTGACGACAAAGGTCAGATGTATATGCACGTGAAGGCCTTCGAATTAATGATGAATACGAAGCAATTACCTTGTAATGTAAAGTTCATTATAGAAGGAGAAGAAGAAGTTGGATCCGAAAATTTAGAGGCGTTTATTCAAAGTAATAAGGAAAAATTAAAAGCGGATATTATTTTAATTTCTGATACCTCTATGCTTTCCATGGAACATCCTTCTATCACCACAGGATTAAAAGGATTAAGCTATCTAGAAGTAGAAGTAACAGGCCCTAATCGCGATTTACATTCAGGAGTCTACGGTGGTGCTGTAGCTAATCCAATTAATATTTTATGTGAAATGATTGCCTCTTTGAAAGATGAAAATAATCGCATCACAATTCCAGGTTTTTACGACAATATTCTAGAAGCTAGTACTGAAGAAAGAGCGCTAATGAGCAAAACGCCATTCAACCTTGAAGATTACAAAGGGAAACTTGGAATAGAGGAGGTTCATGGAAAAAAAGGCTATACAACCATTGAAAGAAAAGGCATTAGGCCAACCTTAGATGTTAACGGAATTTGGGGTGGCTATATTGGCGAAGGAGCAAAAACTGTTCTTCCGTCAAAAGCAAGTGCAAAAATCTCTATGAGATTAGTCCCAAATCAATCAGATGAGGAAATCACTCAAAAATTTAAAAATCATTTTGAATCAATTGCGCCAAAATCGGTAAAGGTAGAGGTTAAACCTCATCATGGAGGAGAGCCTTATGTTATGCCAATTGACATTCCAGAATACAAAGCAGCAAGTGAAGCTATCGTCAAAGCTTTTGGAAAAGAACCTGTGCCTGTTAGAGCAGGTGGAAGTATTCCAATCGTAGCATTGTTCGAACAGGTTCTTGGCTTGAAATCAATTTTACTTGGGTTTGGCTTAGACTCTGATGCTATCCACTCACCAAATGAGCATTATGGAATTGAAAACTTCTTAAAAGGAATTGAAACGATTTCCTACTTTTACGAGAGTTATTCTAATAGTTATGACTAAAAAAATCTTCAGGCTTAGTTTTCTATTTTCTATCCTTTTATTTTTAAGTTCTTGCTTCAAGTATGAAGAGGTTACCATTAAAGATATAAAAACCGTTAGATTAATCGAATTCTCTGAGAAAGGACTCATTGTAGAATCTGAAATAAAAATTGATAATCCAAACTCTTACAAGATAAGTATCATCAACTCAGAATTTGATATATTTGTTAACAATAAGCGTTTGGCTAAGGCTAAAATAGATAACAAGATTAGTATTCCTAAAAACTCATCAGAGTACCACAAGGTTATCTTAAAAAGCGATTACAAAGACTTTGCAAGTGGAGCCTTAGTAAATATGCTAGCACTCACCATGAGCGGAAACGATAAGGTTAAATTTAAAGTAGAAGGATTCATCGTTGGTAAGGCCTTTTTTATCAAAAAGAAGGTTAAAGTAAACCACGAAGACGTTGTTCCTTTAAAACTTTTCTAGTCTCTTAACAAAAGAACAGAGCCATTATAATCTAAGAATTTTCCTTTAAAATCTTTGATACGTATTGTATAAAAAAAGGTGCCTGAATTTGCTAGCTTTCCTGCAACTCTTCCCTCCCAATTAATATTGAGGCTATTACTATGAAATAGCTCATCTCCGTATCGATTAAAAATTCTTATTTGATAATCATATACACCACATGACAGCATTTTAAATTGATCATTCACTTCATCTCCATTGGGAGTAAATACATTGGGAATAATGAACTGAAATTCGTCAAAAACAAAAACTTCAGCTGAACTTGTATCACTACACCCAAAAGAATTTGTTGCGATATAGGAAACTTGAAAATGTCCCGTATCTGTAAACTGGTAATCCAGAACTTCGCTTTGTCCCACCTCATTGCCATTGATTAAATACTTAGAACTAGCAACAAACTCGCTTCCAGCATTATTGAAATTAAAAAGTGCTTCTTTCAAAGTTAAAGCTGAATCTGATGCATTAATTTGAGCTGAAGGCTCTGGTAAAACCCGAATGCTTTCTCCTGACAATTTGTTTAACGTGTCTTTACATCGCCCAGAAGTAATAATTAACAGGCCTACTGTATACTCTCCTGTATCTAAATAGGTATTCGTAGGGTTTTGATCATTACTCAATCCCCCATCGTTAAAATCCCAGAAATACTCAATATTGCCCCCTGCAAAAGAAGAATCAGAAAACTGTACCGTTAAAGGTGGACATCCTTCCTTAGGAAAGAAATCGAAGTCTACTACATTATCACTAAACCTTAGGTCTGTCTCTATCAAAGAAGGCTTAGTGGTTTCAATAGTATCTACACACTTCTCTGTTGTTGTTAAGATCAATTGTACGTCAAAAAACCCATCATTTTCATATACATGAACAGGGTTTTGTAGATTAGAACTATCTCCATCTCCAAAAAACCATTTGAATTGAGCAGATCCTTCAAAAATAGAAGTATCTGTAAATTGAATTTCAACTGGAGCGCATCCTGTAGTTTGATCAACAATAAACCCTACTTCATTAGTGCTCAAATCCAAGGATATATGAATTGCACTATCAATTGTTGAGTTTATTGCTTCAATGCAACCACTTGTAGTATTCATTTCTAAACTCACATTAAAGTAGCCGTTTGAATCATAGACATGCAAAGGGTCTACATCCGTGGAAGTAGTCCCATCTCCAAAATTCCATATGAAGGAAGCAACACCATTAAACATAGAATTATTGGTAAACTGAACTGGGTAGGGGTAACATCCTGCAGAATCCTTGTATGTAAAACTAACAGAATTGTTACTGAATTGACTTCCAACTCTAACAAAAGCAGGCTTTTCCGCTATAACTGTATCTTGACAATCACCTATTGATCTCAACGTTAATTTTACCGTATAAGACCCATCTACTGCATATACATGAGTTGGGTTCTGCAAACTATTTTGTATTGTTACCGCACTCCCATCGCCAAAATCCCATTCATAATTAGCAGCTCCATTTCCACTAATTATTGGAGAACTTGTAAAACGAACAGCGTGAGGTTTACACCCTTCAGGTTCATTTACTGTAAAATCTATTGTAGGGTTATTTACAATAAAGACGAAATCGTCCACCCTTTCAGAGCATTGATCTTGTTCTACAATTAACTTAACTGGGAAAGAAGCCGTTTGCGCTGGATAGCTCACCCCAGACACTGTATCATTTGTGCTTGTTGAAATACTCGCTTGCGGACCAAAAGTCCAAGTAATGCTTGCATAATCTTCATAAACTCCGCCTGCAATGAATTCAAATTCATTCTCGTTAGAACAACTATTTCCATCAATAATAACTATAGGTGCTAAGGAATCGTTCACCTGAAACGACACTATAGAAGTATCACTACATTGAGGAAAGTCTGGATTAACAATCAATGTGATATCATAACGTCCAGTGTCCGGAAATGTATACGTTGGGTTAAAATCACGTGAAGTATCACTATCAATTCCAGATACACCAAAATCCCATTTGTAATTAGGCCTATTCACATTTGCTGTAGACTGATTAATAAAGCCCACAGTATGACCTTTACAGAATTGTTGTTGATCTTGGAGCAAGGAAACTATTACAGGAGAGCAATTTGCTGTAGATATTTGTATATCTCTTACAAAGGTGTTAATTAATACTCCATTTCTATACTCCTCTACACAGAAGCCCAATACATAATCGCCAACATTTGTTGGAATCCCTGTCATTAAACCTGTTTGAGGATCAATTACAATCTGAGGACTAGAGGGTATTGGATTTGCACCCGATCGGGAAACTGCATACTGAAGTGGAATATAAGGTGGTGCTAATGCAGTATCAGGGTTTGGAATAGTCCTACCCGTAATTGGATTTACCTTTAATTGGCTTTGATTAAAATCAGATGGAGCACACAAGGAATACACCAAGGAGTCTCCATCAGGATCAACAGCAGACATGTCCAAATTAATGTCAAAACCCGAGCAAATCACAATAGGTGGAGGTAAGTTAAATATTGGGGTAGAATTTGCCCCTCCACATGAATTTGATCCTACTGGAGCAGGAATATTAATGACAAATGTATTTCCATAAAATGACGAATTCCCTGCGCTATTCACATTGTCTAAATTGTCTAGTATATTATTTTTACAACAACGCTGAAACGCTAAAGTGTGCGCTCTGAAACTTAATAATCGGATCGTATCCCTATAAAGATATTCTCTAACAGGTCGAGAAGGACTTGAAACTACACAAGGGTTATTTAGATCATCAGGTATATCAATAATATTAATCTGATTTTGCAGATCAAACACTTCTATTAGATTCCCATTTCCATCAAATACAGATATAGGAATCATGTTTCTTGGAGTATTTCCCAGACCTAGATTAGTTGAATCAATATAAAATCGAAAAGTAATCTCATAATCAAGTTCTAAAGGGTTTGGCGCTCCAATGCATTCATAGCTCTAATATCCTCCAACCTGATGTGCAGACTGGGCATGAAATGAGACCAATAGGCAAACAATAAACATCAATTTCCCAACAAATTGTTTCATACTGTAAAAATAGAAATTCATACTTCTCTTACTTTAACGTAATTTCTAAGTTATCTGTTGCAAATTGTTAATAATCCCGACCTTTGAAGCTTATGAAATTAGCCATAGTAACTCTTAATCCCAACTTACTATTTTGGCGAATCGCATCTGACCAATAGAAAATAATACAACTTAACAGATGAAATACAATAGCTTCTTCTTTTTATTTCTTGCCCTTTTCTCCTGTGGAGAAGCGCAATACCAACAAAATAAGACTTCAGCCATGGAACATGCTTACACCAATGAACTTATTCATGAAAGTAGTCCTTATTTACTTCAACATGCGCACAACCCAGTAAACTGGATGCCATGGAATGAAAAAACACTTGCAAAAGCGAAGGAAGAAAACAAACCGCTCTTAATAAGCATTGGTTATTCAGCCTGTCACTGGTGTCATGTTATGGAACACGAAAGTTTTGAGGATACAGCTATTGCTGAGCTCATGAATGAGAACTTCATTTGCATTAAAATTGATCGAGAAGAGCGTCCAGATATTGATCAAGTATACATGAATGCAGTACAATTAATGACAGGGCGTGGTGGATGGCCATTAAACTGTTTTGCCACTCCTGATGGAAGACCCTTTTATGGAGGTACTTATTTTCCGAAAGAAGGATGGGTTGATGTATTGAATCAGATTTCAGGACTGTATAAAAATGACCCGCAAAAAGTAGAGGAATATGCCAACAAGTTGACCTCTGGAGTTCAATCTTCAGAATTGATCGAAAGAAATAACAATAAAGTCGCTTTTTCGAAAGCTGCTCTTTCTGAAGGCTTAAAAAAATGGCAATCTACTTTTGATCCAAAGTTTGGAGGGAACAATCAAGCTCCTAAATTTCCAATTCCAAGCAATTATGATTTCCTATTGCGTTATTACTACCACACAAAAGATCAAAGTATTAAAAAACACCTATTAGTAAGCTTAGAAAAAATGGCTTATGGTGGTATTTATGATCAAATTGGAGGGGGCTTTGCACGATACTCAACGGATATGAAATGGAAAGTACCTCATTTCGAAAAAATGCTGTATGACAATGCTCAACTCATTTCATTGTATTCCAAGGCATTCCAATTAGAAAAAAATCCTATTTACAAAAGCGTTGTTCAAGAGAGTATACAGTTTGTAAAGGAAG
>JAESST010000519.1 GCA_016763995.1 Flavobacteriales bacterium
GATAAGGCAAGCTTTAGATTCATCCTTTTTCTTAATTGTAGAATAGTATTGTATTACTGCTTCTGCGCTGGCAATTGCAAGTGCAGAACTAACAACTACATCAGAAAACCAATGGGCATTGTCGTAAATTCTAGACCAGCCTACGACAACTGGAATTGCATAAAGAGGAATTTTTAACGCCAAGGGTTTCACTTGTCTGGCCAATACCCAAGCACTCGAGATTGAAAGCGTTGTATGAGCAGAAGGCAGAGAATGGTAATCTTTCCCTGCAAATAACTTAAACGAATTGCTACCTTCTCCCTTATTAGGTCTTGCTCTTCCAAATGCTTCTTTCCCAAAAGCAGTTAATAATCCAGATGTTGCCATAGAAGCCGCCATCATGCTACTAGTTTCTCTCATCCATTTGTTATTTATAGACACTCCAACGCTCCAAAACGCCAACAAAAATGGCCCTTGATGTTCTGGTTGCCCTATAAAATCACCTAGCTCAGCAAATGGATTCAAATAATCAGATTGGTTTCGCTGAAAAAAATCACTGGCTGACTCATCTAAAAATGACGTTGCTGTTGCTATTCCTAGCACAGCTCCAAAAGTGATCCATTCTTTTTTTTTCCACGAAAGTGGGCGTTTAAAAGTATATAGCATTGATTTTCCTGCATTTGATACATCTGCAAAAAGCAATTTAGAAAATCGTTCTTTCTTTTTAGTGCTATCCTGCTGAGCCTGTATAAAAAAACAAGATAAACAGAGACACAAAAGAATGAGTTGACGCATTTAAAGAAGATTAGATAACACCCTAAAACCGATAGGCTAATGAAACTCCATTTCCTTTAGGCAAGATAGTTAAACCAGCTTGATCATTCCCTTTTTTCTTGATTGATGAATAATATTGAATAACAGCTTCTGCGCTAGCAATTCCCAATGCTGAACCCAAAATAATATCTGAAAACCAATGGGCATTATCATACAATCTAGACCAACCCACTACAGCAGGAATCGCGTAAAAAGTAATTTTTAATGGCAATGATTTAACTTGCCTCGCTAAAATCCAAGAGCTTGAAATAGAAAGCATGGTATGACCGGATGGAAAAGAATGATAATTCTTTCCACCAAAAGGTTTGAAAGCGGTATTCCCTTCTGCTTTGCTAGGCCTCGCTCTACCAACTACATCTTTGCCAAAAGTTTGAACTAGGCCTGAAGCAGCCATCGAAGCTGCTAGCATAGTACTTGTCGTGCGCAGCCACTCATTGTCAGCTGCTATTCCTAGCCCCCATAACCCAATTAAAAGCGGCCCCTGATATTCAGGTTGCCCCATAAAGTCACCAAAATCTGCTACCTGATCTTGAAAGTGCGTTTTATTTTTTTCAAAATAATCATTGATTGGCTCATCTAAAAACGAAACGGCTACTGAGGCACCCATAATAGTACCAAAGGTTTTCCATTCTTTGGCCTTCCAAGAAAAAGGTTTTTTGTATACATAAACTACCGCCTTTACTGCATGAGAAACATCGTAATATACTCTTTGGTGAAGCTTCTGCTTTTTTTGCGTGCTATCTGATTGTCCGTACATCGAAAAGCAGAAAAAAAGAGCTAATAAAAAAGTAAAGGATCGAATTCTTATCATTAATCTGTTATTTATGCGGCGGCTCTTTGTATCCTATACAAATATGAATCCATATAGACCTGCTTAGTCTAAAAATGATTGTAAAAAACGATAAAATTAATACTCCCACAATGATTAGGTGCGATTTGAAGGATAATTCGAAACTAACTACTGCTCCCAAGATCAAAGTAGCTACAACAATTGCTACCTGAAATGCATAACTAATGTACATAGCCCCCATATAGAACCCCGGTTCAGGGTTAAAATTTTGACCACAATTATCGCATTTATCATTCATTTTATGGAACGATCTGAAATTAAATGCACTTGAGAGAAATAATTTCCCTATCCTACATTGAGGACAATTTTGCTTAACAATACTAGCTACTCTACTATTTTTCATATCTATCAATTAAACCTTTAGTTTATTTCCTTTCTAATAAAATCCTCTACATATTCTATTGAATATAAAATAGGACTGTTCTTTTTTAACATAGCACTCACCCCACAATACTTCTCTTGCGAAAGGTCGATCGCCTTCTTTACTTTATCATGATCTAATCCCTTTCCAAATATTCGATAGATCAATCGAATTTCAGAATATACTTTCGGATGCTCATCAGTGAGATCTGCATCTATATCCATTTCTAAACCTGTAAATGGAATTCTCATTTTCTTCAAGAGAGAGACTACATCCATTCCTGTGCAACCAGCTAATGACGCCAATAGCATTTTTTTGGGGCTTGGACCACTGTCGTCTCCCACTTCTCCACCAGTATCTATTCTGATCGTATGATTGTCTATTTGGCTATCAAAAGCCATTTTGTTTTTCCAACTTGTGTTTACTTCATGTATCATGCTTTCTTTCTTTTTAATTGTCTTTTTATCTGCATGCAGTATAGATTCAATATGCCCCAGTTTTTTCTCTTACATGTATCATAAATCATCTTATTAATTCAGAATCGGTAGATCTATAGACTACCGATTCTGAATATTTTTTTATTTGTTTGATTGAGTCAATCCTTCTTGCTTGGCTAGAAAATCTCTCATGTACTTTGCTATTTTATCCCCGTCTTCTTCCAAAGCAAAATGCCCAGTATTCAACAAATGAAATTCTAAGTTTTTAAGATCCTTTTTATAAGGAAATGCTCCATCGGCTGGAAAGATGTAATCTCCCTTTCCCCAAACAATTAAAGTTGGTGGTTGATGCGTTCGAAAATATTGTTGCCAACTCGGATATAAAGGCACATTTGTACGGTAATCGTAAAACATAGCCAATTGAATTTCATTATTTTCTGCTCTTCTTAAATGATTCAAATCAACATTCCAATTATCAGGGCTAATCGTTTCTACATTTCGAACTCCATGGGTATACTGCCACTTCAACCCATCTGGCGAATGAAAGCCTTCTAAAGGCTTTCCATTTTCAATGGTGTACTCCTTCCAGTATTTTTTAATTGGAATCCAGAAGTCCTTCAAACCCTCCTCATATGCATTGCCATTCTGAACAATTAAAGTTTGTACCCTATCAGGATATTTAGCTGCAATTCTAAAGCCAATTGGGGCCCCATAATCCATGAGATAAATACTATATTTTTTCACTTCTTTCTTTTCTAAGAAAGCCTCCACCAATAAGGCCATATTATCGAAGGTATAATCAAATTCACTCATTAATGGTTGCTCACTATTTCCAAAACCAGGATAATCTGGCGCTAATAAATGATACTCATCTGATAGTTCAGCCATTAAGTTTCTAAACATATGTGATGATGTTGGGTAACCATGTAACAATAGAATGGTTGGTGCGTCACTTGGGCCCGCCTCTCTATAAAAGATTTCAACTCCATTCACTTCCATGGTTTTATGCAATACTTTACTCTTTTGAGCCATTGCATCTGTACCGTATGATCCCATTAATATTGCAAGAATCAAAATCATTCTTTTTACATTAATTCTTGATGTTTTCATAATTCTAATTTTAAATTGTTTTATGTTTATTTAGTATTTGTATTCTCTATGGCTTTCTAAAATGGGAATATCATTCGCACTCATATCTCGAATTTCCATTAGACCTTCAGCATCAAATTGCCAGTGTTCATTCCCATGCGTTCTGTACCATTGACCTGTATCTGCATTTCTCCATTCATATTCAAAACGGACAGAGATTCTATTGTCAGTATGCGCCCACAGTTCTTTCATCAATCGGTAATCCAACTCTTTTTCCCACTTTTTTGATAAAAATTTCTTCACCGCTTCCCTTCCTTCAATAAATTTATCTCTGTTTCTCCATTTTGTATGCTCTGTATAGGACAAAGCCACACGTTCAGGATCTTTAGAGTTCCAAGCATCTTCAGCCGCCTGCACTTTTGCTTTTGCAGTTTCTAAAGTAAATGGTGGTATTAATTTGTTTTTCATCTTTCCTATTGTTTGTTTACTTCAGCAAATCCTTTGGGGAATTTGCCAATGCTGCCCAGATTTTCCTCTAGGCGGAACTCATTATTTATTTAATTTTGAATTAGCTATCGCTTTTTTAAGATCCGCAGTCTTGTAAACATGACTAGAAATCATTCTATAGTTTGTTTGCGCAGCTTGGTTACCGTCTAAACCTGGCAGTATTGCAGATGCCGTTGCATCTCCTACTACAGCTACTTCAAAACCATCTTCTAACAACTCTCTCATATGAGATTCTACACATAGATTTCCAGACATACCGGCTAAGATCACTTTGTCAATTTTTTGCTTTCTTAACTGAAGACTTAAATCGTTCTGCTCAGGCCCGAACACTTTATGAGGGCCGCTTACTGTTACAAAATCTTTGTCGATGTATTTTTTATATCTTGGTAA
>JAESST010000046.1 GCA_016763995.1 Flavobacteriales bacterium
CAGTGCGTTGATCGTCAATCCAGTCACCGTCGGGGACTTTTACACCTGAAGTCGTACCGTTCCAGGTAAAGATAATGTCGTGGTCTGAGCTAGTTTGACTAAGGTCGGGGAGTTCGCCGTATTCGGCCGTTATTGCATTTACATGTTCTATTTTTAGCTGCTTAGTAATATCGCTTAACCAGCCTTCGCCAAAGGATTCCCAGGCGCAGACATCAACGGGTCGCTGGCCAAGCATAGACCACATAGCCATTTCCATGGCGCCGGTGTCGGAGCCAGGCACTACGCCAACGCGGTATCCTTCAGGAAGCCCCAATATGGCGGCGGTTTGAGAGCAAACAAGTGCTAGCGTAGCTTTACCGGGAGCTGAGCGGTGAGAACGCCCGAGCGTGGATATATCCAGGGCGTTTAAGTCGTAACCGGGCCGTTTGCTGCAAGGTCCCGATGAAAAGTTAGGATTTGTCGGCTTTATGGCTGGTTTCATGATGTTTTCGTAGAGTTTCCCTGCCTTCGAGGAGGATACTCAGTATTCGACCCCCAGTTTGAAAGGCGGGCAATTCTACTGATCAACACAGTGAAAGCAAAGCGCTAATCGCAAAATTATTTTAGGCTTTAGGCTGCGTAGGAATTTGTGCTCATTCAACTGAAATTATCAGCAATGGTATTCGCTATTTCTTTGCGTATAATCGCCGCTCCCAATAATACTCACCATAATCTATAAATAGCGCGTATCTACAACAAAATATTGATGATTAACTTATGACCCAGTACCCGGAAAAAACTTGTGATATTGATCGACTGGTCAGACAACCAAAGCTTGTGGCTGCAGTGCTTGAAGGCCGAAAAAGTCAGCAACGTCGCGATGGGATCTATGGCTACCCAGGCGAAACCTTTGAACTTGAAGG
Source organism: Flavobacteriales bacterium (assembly GCA_016763995.1). Classification (GTDB taxonomy): domain Bacteria; phylum Bacteroidota; class Bacteroidia; order Flavobacteriales_E; family Vicingaceae; genus NORP294. Next base: position 903 of record JAESST010000046.1, read on the forward strand.
TACAACCTTCCGTATCGCAAAGTTATTCCGGCAAAGTTTGGGAGATATGACTGACGAAGATGCAAAGGCTGAAGGCTATCCAGACCTTAATATGTATAAGGGGTTGATTGATAAAATGCATCCAGGGATGCCCTGGGACAACGACCACCTTGTCTGGGTTCATCAGTTTGAAAGAGTTGCCGAATAGCCCATTTAGCACGCTAACCTCTACGCAAATATCCGCTGTCTATAATAATCAATAAAACAATGTCAATTAGTTCTTAGCTTTTTGTGATGGGTTTCCGTTTTTATTAGCCATCGTTCAGTAATATGGCTCAGACGGCTATATATCGAAAGACTTCATCAAAAATACCTACTTTAGGCGATACTGCCCACGAGGAACTCGACCTAATTAGGCCGAATATTGAATATCAAGTTATTCGTGTAGTCGCATGATTTTTAGTGATAATTGCTTTGGCTTGGTTGTTGAATGTATGATTTATGCAGAAAAATTGACCGAAGGCCCGTAGTGGCGACCGGTGGACCGATTGCCACGTTAACCTTGACATACACTATCTGTAGGGCTACGCACTTGCGTTTGCTGGCCCTGATCACTGGTCCCAGTCGCTGATATACAGATTGAAAAGCGAATAGCCAACGAATAGATAGGCACAAAGGATTGAAGAGCATGCGCGATAAGCGTGAAGTACAAAGCGGTTTTACCTTGATCGAGATGATGATCGTTGTTGCGATCCTTGCCGTACTCGCAGCTCTTGCCGGACCGTCTTTTAGTGATTTTTTTGAAAAAAACAGAGTTAAGCGGGCCGTCATTGAAGTGCAAGGTTTAATTGCAAAGGCTAGAGCCGAAACCACTATTCGTGATACTAGTCTTTCGGTTTCTACGACCGCGGGTGCTGCGGGCGCATGGTGTGTGGGTTACGCGGTAACAGCTGGTTGTGATTGTACTGAGACAAATCCAGGTGCCGCTGGGGCCTGCGCAGTGCCGGTTGCAGGTGTGAACGTGTTACAAACGGTAACTGCAGCGGAGTTTCCAGATGTAGCACTTACTGAGAATTTCGCCGGTGTCGGCACAACATTTGACGCAGTTCGAGGTACCGCAGGTCCGTTAGGCACTATCACCCTATCTTCAGGCAGTTGGAGTTTGGGAATAGCAGTTAGCTTGGCTGGTCTTGCCCGATTATGTGCCCCGGCTAGTGCTACCTGGTCACAGGGATATCCCGCATGTCCATAAAACAGAATATGACGTTTCGCAGAAAACACGTTTCTAGCACAGGCTTCCGTCAACCAAAAAATCAACACGGCGTCAGTCTTATAGAATTGATGGTGGGAATCACCGTTGGTTTAATCATCCTGGCTGGTGTAGTAACAGTTGTAGCCAAAACTAGTTTTTCAGGGTTGGAAAATATTCGCTCAGTCCAACTTAATCAACAATTGCGTGGTGCGATGGATGTTATGCACCGTGAGTTGCAGCGGGCCGGTTACGTGAACTCATGGACGCCAGGTTCAACCTCAGTTGCGACCGGTTTCGACACGGCGGCTATAGCACTTTTCGGCAGCGTTACGCTGGGCGGAGCGTGTGCTGGCGGGGTCTGTGATTGTATTTTGTACAGCTATGATCGTTATCCTGATGGGGCGCCGGACGGGGCTCAGGGAACATCTGGTGCCGGTTTTGAATTATTTGGCTCTCGTCTGAACAATGGCGTGATTCAAAGGCGCACTTCGGGCGATCCGCAAGCTTGCAATAGTGGTGGTTGGCAACCCATGACTGATGCCAGTGTAACTGTGACCGCGCTTGGTTTTGAGCTGGATACGGACGATGAAGTTGTTTACGAAATTGTAGGCGATGGCGTTGACCTGGATGGTGATGGTTTCGCTGACTGTCAGTCAACCGAAACTTGCCTGGCCCGGCGCAAGGTTAACATCTCAATTAATGGCGAATTGCCTTCCGATAGCGATTTGGATTTCGATTTGAGGACCAGCGTGGACATCCGTCAAGAAGTGAAAATTAAGAATGATCATTACTATGTGGCACCGTGAGTCTTCGGATTGAGCGAGATGACCATAGAAAGGAGGTTATTGAAGTGAAACAAATAGAAATCCAAAGCCAAAGCATTCTATCAAAGCGGATGACCAGGGGACTAGCTGGGCAGACTGGTATGGCCACCTTAATGGTGACCCTGATTTTGCTGATTGTCTCCACATTGAGCGCCTTGGCGGTTAGTCGCTCAGCCTTCTTCGAACGGAAAATCACCGGTAGTGATGTCCGCAACAAGGAAGTTTATGCTGCGGCTATCGCCGGATTAGAGTACGGGACAAAGTGGCTAGAGGGTCATGAAGAGGTATGGGATATAGGAACCACCGGTGGAACCGCCACACCAGACGCCCTGGCAAATACTGATCAGGGCGCTGATGCCTACGCCCACACAATAACGTATACGCTACTTAGCGACCTGGATGCAGCCCCAACGGTGATTGAGGTGAGTTCATTAGCAACCGCGGTGGGCGACAGCCAGGTCCAAAAAACGGTCAAGATGATTGTGCTTCAGTCAGCCTTATTAACGCGCTCGATTATAGATGGGCCGCCCCTGTTGGTGGAAAACTGCATCCCGAGTGGTGCGAATATTGTTGGTGGTACCCCGAACCTGGTACCCGCTACTCCAACTTCGGCCGCCATTGGTACTACAGCAGGTGATACATCCTGCCTTGACGAAGGGCACTTTGATGTGTTTCCCGACGAGAATTTGACTAACGGTACGCAACTAGATCCAATAGTTAAAACCTCCACCGAAAACGACGTGGGACTATGGGCTTCAGTATTTGGCTCACTCCTGGAAAGCGATATTATATCGATGTCGATTGCCGATCCAGCACGAGTCATTTACGTAGACGGCAATTACGCAAACGATGGCTATTATACGGGATATACGGGTTCCACCTGGCATGATGATGTTGGCAGCGACCACCAGACCGACGGGAAGTATGACGATCAAGTGATTCTATATTTTGATAGTTCATCCAATTGCCCAACTATTAATGGCGGCACGGTTATCCATGGACTGGTTTATTTCGAGACCGAAGGTTGCACGTCTAACGGCTGGGGTGGCGGTACGGTGTATGGCACGGTAGCGATTTCCGGTGATTTAAATAAATTTAATTCCAATGCCACGCTAATCGACAGGGATTTAGATACCTTTGACGATAGAAATGGTTTTCTCATGGTTATCAGCTCGGTGCCTGGGTCGTGGGTCGATTTTTAGGGAGAGTACGATGAATATTCGCTGTGATTGTTATTCCTTAGGTCGGCATCAACGGGGTTTTACCCTGATGGAAGCACTGGTGGCTTTTGTGATTCTCGCGGGTGGGCTAATGGCCCTGTTTCGATTTCACAACACTAATATGGAATCGACCGCAGACTCAAAAATACGAGCCCAGGCCATCGCTCAGGCCGAGGCTAAGCTGGAAGAGGTGCGGAGCTATCTGACTGAAGCGGAATATACTACCCGTATGACGAATGGTACGGATAGTATTACGTTCACTAATGTTGTTCTTGCCAGAACCTGGGTGGTTGATACGAGCGTTACGCCTTCGAGCATTGAGGTGACCGTAGCCTGGATAGACAGGGAAGGAAATTCTGATGACATAAAGCTGGAAACCCAGGTAAGGAAAGAAAACCCTACCACTGGACCTCGCAAATTCACAGAAGCATTGGCCGGTGGCGACCCGGCAGGGCCCTGGGTGGATACCCCGATTCCTGGGGGTACCGGTGAAGGAACAGGGACAGTAGCTATTAGTCCCGTTTACGATGGTTATGGCAACCCTTATAACTACCCCGATGCCATAGCACCAGCGACCTATTATTATTACGACATCACTTTTACTGGAAGCATTGAAGCTACGGATGATGGTCTGGACGCAGTGGCGATTAGCGGCGCTCCAAATAGTGGCGCTGCTTTTTGCGATCCTCCCACAGGTACTCCGGGAAATGCAGATTATGAGTACACATGTTATATAAAAGGGATCCCTGATGGCGACACCTGGAATGGATCGGTCACCTATGATCCGGCCGGTAATGATGCAGTGTGCATTCCCGATGGCGGGACAGTTAGCTTAAGCTTTAATCAGCAATCACCTGCTGATTTACAACTCGGTATTGTAGTTTTGACTAATAATGGTGCCTGTAACGCGCTGTAGTTGTTATTTCCAAACTAATTGGTGTGAGATATAGGAATGAAAAAGAAGAGCATCGGCTTTACCTTAATTGAAGTAATGATTGTTATAGCGATCATTGGCATTTTAGCTGCAGTTGCTATGCCTTCGTTTATGGATTCAATCCGCAAAGGACGCAGAGCTGATGCGAGTGACTCGTTACTCTTTATTCAGCAACTGCAAGAAAAATATCGAGCAAATAATACGACTTTTTCAGCTCTGGGAACGATAGGGTATAGCGGTACTACTTCGAGCGACGGCTATTACACCATGACAGTTACCGGCACCAGTGCTACGGGATATACCATTACCGCTACGGCGGTTTCGGGTAAATCCCAGGCCAGTGATACTGGTTGCACGGCATTAACGATAGTCGCTTCAAGTGGCGATCCTCGAGGAACTAAAGGGCCGGCTAGCTGTTGGTCGAGCTAGATATGGGGCATAAAAATAACCTGGTACCAGGTGCTATCAAGACGAAGCTCAAATCACGCTGAAGCGTTCTTCTGCGAAGGCACTGCTTATCTTAGGTGTGCGATCCGCATTTTTTTCTGTCTTCCTTCTTTCATGATTGTTCGAGTGGTTTAGTTGCGATTTCTCAAGCGTTCAATATTGGGCATCTAAAATTATATATGCCGACGGACCTAACAACGATCCGCCGGCTTTTAAGAATGCCTGCCTTCTAAATATCCAACTTTCTTTGTGCCCTATGCGATATCAATTGCGCTATCGTTACTCGTTACTGGATTATCTCAGCCGATGTGTGATTGTTAATGTGGAGTTGCAATTATGTCAGGTGAGTTAAAAGGCATTGCCCGCCGGGAGGCGATTATGGGACCCATGATTGAGCTTGAGGAAACCATGGTGACTCGAGAAAGTGGTGTCGCTTGTGATCCTCGCGGTCAACCAGGGCCGCGTCAGGTCTCCTTATTACTGGAACGGGATTGGCACGAGGTGGGTTTTGAAATGCGCCGACAATTGCCCTGGACGGTTCGAAGAGCCAATTTGTTGGTGGCGGGCATCGAGTTACCAATTTACAGTTATGAGCCTTGCTGGCTGCGTATCGGTACTGAGCTGATCATTTCTATAAACGGCGAGATGGCGCCCTGTTGGCGAATGGAGTCGGTACAGGAAGGTTTGTCTGGTGTCTTAGCGCTGGATTGGCGATGCGGTCGTATTTGCAGTGTTGTGCAATCAGGGTTTATCAAAATGGGTGACAGTGTCGAGAGCTTGAACGAGTTGCCCGAAGATCTAAAGTCAATAGACTAAAAGCGATTTTTGTCCCGTTTAAGTTGGGTTTTTGCCTTACCAAGTTTGTATTCCTGACAATGAAAGAACCGATTATTTATGCAGGCTTATTTTTGTGAGAGCATGGCTGATCTCGAATTCTAGCTCTTAAACTTTTTAAATCTAAACTTTATATTTCAAACTATGGGAGAAAATAATGTCAGGTATTCTTGAAGGAAAAGTCGGTGTCATTACCGGTGGCGGTTCGGGTATTGGCCGCGCAACCAGTGTTATTTTTGGTGCTGAAGGTGCCAAAGTGGTGGTTTCGGATATCAACGAAGAAGGCGGCAACGAAACGGTCGATATGATTAAAAAAGCGGGCGGTGAAGCGGTGTTTGTGCGCTGTGACGTATCCCAGTCGGCCGAAGTGGAAGCCCTGGTAAAAGCCTGCGTCAGCAATTACGGTCAGCTGGATTGTGCTTTTAATAACGCTGGAATTTCAGGAAAGATGGCCAATACGGTGATGTGCTCAGAAGCGAATTTTGATCGTAATATCGCAGTCAACCTAAAGGGTGTCTGGTTGTGCATGAAGTATGAGATTCAGCAATTTCTTGATCAGGGCACCGGCGGTTCAATTGTTAGTACTGCATCTATTGCAGGTTTGGTGGCCGCCGCCTACGCGCCTGCTTATGGGGCCGCTAAACATGGCGTTAATGGCCTGACGAAATCTGCGGCTATCGAATTTGCCAAGAAGAATATTCGCGTCAATTCCGTTTGCCCTGGCCTGATCGAAACGCCCATGGTGGCGCAAGCGGGTACCGATTCAAAATTGATCGAGACCATGATCGCTGCGGAGCCTATTGGTCGGATGGGCCAACCTAATGAAATTGGTCAGGCGGTGGCCTGGTTGTGCTCTGACAAAGCCTCTTTTGTGACCGGGCATTGCATGCCTGTTGATGGTGGCTACGTGGCGCAATAAGCGCAATTTAATCCTGGCTGCTGAATCCACCTTCATCGCCTTTAGTTAAGGCGATGAAGGTGGAAAGTTTTACAAACGTTCCAGCACGATAACTGGGATCTCCCTTTCACCCGCATTTTTCTGATATTCATCATAGGGTGGATACAACTTTTCCTGTTGTGCCCACAAAGCTGCCCGCTCTTCCCCAGAGGCGATTCGCGCCTTAGCAGTAAACTTGTCAGCGATGACCTGTACTTCAACCTTCGGCTCTGCAATCAGGTTTAGATACCAGGCAGGGTGTTTTAGTGCGCCACCTTTTGAGGCGATAACGATATAGCCGCCACTGTCTGTCTCGCCGTATATCAGCGGCATGATCCGCGCCTCACCGCTTTTACGACCGATAGTTGTAAGCAACAATGTGGGTAATAGACCGGGGCCGCCGAGAGGGGCCGAGTCCCACATATGGCCATCGGCGCCATTGCTGGCCAGGTACTTTTCACGGTGTTCAGCTATCCAGCCTGAAGTGCTGGCTTTGACGATGGGATCACTCATAGTGCTCTCCTTCCTTTATTCGAATTAATGGCGTTTTTCCCTCTGCATGTTACAGGTGTTTTGCAAACG
>JAESST010000047.1 GCA_016763995.1 Flavobacteriales bacterium
ATATTGGTGAAGAACTTTGGAGCATTATGCCAGCTATTAGTTTCAGGCCTTCGCCACAAACTGTTTTTCGTTTAAATTATCGCATACAACGTCAGAAAGATGTACTTGATAATGATCCTGCGAAGACTGCTGGGTTTAGCTTTGGTATATCCTCTTATTTTTAGTTTAAGATTAAACACACTTATTATATGATGACCAATTATTAAGAAAATCAAAACAAAAAGAGTTTAGCATTTGCTAAGCTCTTTTTGTTTTGATTGGGATGATAGAATAAGCTCCTTTCAGTTGCTGATCTTAAAAGTGAGAATTAGAACATTATAACCTGAGTTCAGTTCTTCTTAAGAATTAAAACTTTAATATTCAACTAAGTAACTATAAAGTTTTCACAGAAATAACAATCTATTGCGTTGACATTTTAGAATCTAGCCTGATATCTCTCTAAAAAATAGCATCATATTATTAGCGCTTTCGAAAATCTAAATAATAATCAAGCTCAGGTTTTAACATGATTAAAGTCCTTGACTATCTGTTATGCTTTACTTAACATACTTTTTTGAAAGAAGATCAGGAAACAAATCTGTTTTATACTGTTCAATAATTATAGCATGAATTAATCTGATTCTTTTCTTTCGTAGGTTTGTTTTTAGGTAAACATAAAACGAGCTAAGCTTACATGTTATTCTATTTCTACCGATTTCTCAATAATAAACTTAGATTATCTAAGCCTTGGAAATATAAAATTCCACTGCTAATTAGTTTTCCATATTTCATGGTTGTAAATGGGAATCTTGCCCACCATGTGTTTATCACTGCTATTATTGCGGCATTTATTACAACTATTGGTTTCTTAGGAATTGGATATTTAAGCAACGACCTTTCCGACCGAAAGAAAGATCAGCTTGCACAAAAAGACAATTCGCTTCAAAATTTAAAATCTTGGCAAATTACCTTATTGTATCTGCTATTTCTATGTTTAGCATTATTGCCCTGGAAATATTTGCCGCTTGACCGTATTTCTTTTCTATTAATATGCCTTGAATTTGTTTTATTTTTAATTTACTCCTTCCCTCCTTTTCGACTAAAAGAACGTAAGGTTTTAGGATTAATTGCAGATTCGCTCTATGCCCATACGATTCCTGCTCTATTGGCTTCATGGACTTTCTACCTTTTGATTGATAAATCGTATCCTAAGTTTACAGAATTTGCAATTGCTCTCTTTTGTTGGCAATTTGTCTCCGGGTTCCGAAACATCCTTTCTCATCAAATAAAAGATTACCAAAACGATATCAATAGTGGAACTAAAACTTGGGTGACACACATTGGTCTAAAAAAAGCGAGTCAAATTCTTAAAAAAATCTTGGTGCCGCTAGAGTTTATTACTTTACTATTCTTCCTAGTCATTCTTCAGCTAGAGATAATATATATCTTACCAATTGCTCTCATCTATTGGCTCTTTGCTTTTCAGCAATTTAAAAAAAAGGAACAAGATAAAAGCGAGCCGGAAATAAAGCATTTCACCAATTTAATGCTAGATGATTTCTACATAAAATGGCTTCCTCTGATTACGCTAAGTGGTATTATTTTTATCCTCACAGAAGTGAGGACCGTTTTATTTATCCATCTTTTGTTATTTTTTGGACCCATTCAGAATGGGATATCGAATCTATTTCAACAAAGCAAACAAAAGTTCATTCACTCCAAACTAATTCAAGTAATATTTGGATTTAAGGGCTATTACAGAGGCTTTATTCTCCATTTAGCTCTCCTTTTGCTTTATACTCTTATTTTTTGTGGACTCTACTTCTTATTACAAAATAACATAGATGATGTAAACCGATTTATCTACTTACAAGGTCTTTTATCTAAACTATTAGTACTAATAATTCTTGCTCACCTTGGCTCATTTTTTCTCTTTAGAAAAGAGAAAAGCATAGCAGAATTAAAATCGTTTTTTCTAGAAGAAAGTTCTGCATACAACCTTGCAATTTTCAGAATAATTGCGTTTTTCATTATTGTAAGATCATTTACATTTGAAGTATTTGGGTCATTTGAAAAATGGTCTCACCTCCCAGAAACCTCTAAAGTGGGACTTCCTTTTATTGCGTGGCTCATCGATCTAATACCAATCAATCCTGAAATCTATCAGATCGCGGCATATAGTGGTCTCGCCTTAGCTTATTGCGGCCTTTTGGGCTTTCAAACCAAATGGACACTCAAACTCTATATTCCAATAGCTCTCTATTTATGGGGCGTTCCTTGCTTTTTTGGCAAACTAAACCATCATCACATCATGGTTTGGGTTCCTATTATCTTAGCTTTTAGCCCATGCAGTAATGTACTTTCAATTGATGCCCTTCTAAGGCGGATTCGGAAGAAGAAAGAGAAAAACTCTCCCCCTATAGAATATAGCCTCCCCTTCAAATTTATTTGGATTACATTGGCCAGTATTTATTGTTGCTCAGGTTTTCACAAATTATGGGATACCGGTTTATATTGGGCATTAAGCGATAATCTTATCAACCAGATACAACTGGAGTGGATTGAAAATTACGATGTACCAACAGAACTTAGAATTGATCGTTATCCCTCCCTATTAAAACTCTCAGGAATACTAGTCATTCTGTTCGAAATCATTTACCCATTCTTTTTGCTCAAGCCTGCTACTCGATTTATCAACTTTGCAGGATCTTGGATGCTTCATCTCACAGCAGGTTATTTCTTAAACATCGACTTTGGCTATTTACGTAGGATGCATTACTCTTTATTTAATTGGAAAAAATGGGTGATGAGAATACGAAATAAGGTTCCAAAAACAAGTGACGCTATTGAAGTAAAGGAAGTCACTTTTGCTCAGCTAAAAAAATACCCCATTTTTTATGTAGGCAGCATCCTAGTTGGTATGAATTTAATTTTTGGAATTTTAGGAATTAGTTCTTGGCCTTTCTCCGCTTACCCTGCCTACTCAGGTATTATTAAAGATGAAATTCACCTGATAGAAATGCAAGCAACTGATGCTTTTGATAAGCCAATTAATGTAAAAGAGATCGGCCAAAAAGAAAATTTTAGATGGGAAAACATTCGACCATTTGAAGAACGAATTGCCGCTGCTGTTTTAACAGGAGATACTTCTAATCTCAATCAAAAGCTAATAGCCTATTGGCAATTATGGAGCACCAAGGTTCCTCAATTAGAAAAAGTTAAATCGATACGAATGACGCTCATAACAACTTCTCTTGTTCCTGAAGAAAGACATATAGTTTTAGCTGAACAACATTTAGGTGTAATTAATATAGACTAATTAATGAAGCATAAATTAGCCCTTATATCGACCAATAAGAATAAGTTTTCGGAAACCTTTATACAAAGGCAAATTCAAGATTTACCACAGGAAGTAGTTCTCTATTCTGAAGGTTATTTACCAAAGCAAATTAGCACAAACAGAGGGCTTAGCTTTAAAAATTTACCCAATAGCATCTGGAAAACTAGAAATGACCTAGAAGGCCTCAAACAATCTTTTAAAAAAAGAAAAATAGAAGTGGTATTAACTCAGTACGGACCATCGGGTGTTGAATTAATGCCCATATGCCATGAGCTAAAGATTCCTCTTATTGTTCACTTTCATGGGTACGATGCTTATAGAAATGACGTTTTGCAAAGTTATGGCAAAAGCTATTCAGACTTATTTAGAATTGCGAAAGCCATTGTTGTTGTTTCAAAAGATATGGTTCATCAACTAGAAAAATTAGCTTGCCCGTCCAACAAAATCCACTTCATTCCATATGGAATAGACAGCAATCTTTTCAAGCCAAGTAAAACTCTTATAAAAAAAACCTTTATCTCTTGCGGACGCTTTGTCGAAAAAAAAGGACATAAATACAGCTTGAAAGCCTTTAAAAGGCTACTTATCAAACATCCGGAAACTATATTAAAATTGATTGGTGATGGCCCATTGAAAGAAGAACTGGAGCAGTTTGTAAAAACAGAAAAGCTCCATAAAAATGTCGAATTTCTTGGTATTCTATCTCCCAAGGCTGTTGCGAAAGAACTTCAGTCTGCCTCTTGTTATATACAGCACTCTATTACTACTGATGATAATGATTCTGAAGGAACTCCTCTTTCTATCTTAGAAGCCTTATCTTCTGAAATCCCCGTAATTTCTACCAAACATGCTGGTATAGTAGATCTAATACAAGAAGGAAAAAACGGTTTTCTAGTGGCAGAAAAAGATGTAGAAAGCATGTATAAAAAAATGTTAGAAATTAATAATTCTCCAGATTTGGCAAAAAAAATGGGCATAAATGGGCGCGAATTGATATTAAGTAATTATCGCAAAGAACGATACCTATCTGACCTAAGCCAGCTTATTAATTCTTGCCTTGATTAAAAACATTTGTACCTTTGTTTTATGACCCATTTTTCTAAAAAAATCCTTGTTCTTGGTGCCGGTGGATTTATAGGCAGTCATCTTGTAAAACGCCTAAAAAGCCAAGGACATTATCTTATTGGAATTGATATTAAAAAGCCTGATTTTTCAGCTACTGCTGCTGATCAGTTTATTATAGGAGACCTTAGAGATGCTAGTTTTTGTGAACAACACATTGGTTCTGAATTTGATGAAATATACCAACTTGCAGCTGATATGGGAGGAGCAGGTTATTTGTTCACCGGAAAAAATGACTTTAATGTCATGCATAACTCAGCACTAATTAATTTAAATATTGCAAACTGTGCAGTTCGTAATCAAACAAAAAAAATATTCTTCTCTTCTTCTGCTTGCATTTATCCAAAGGTAAATCAACAAGACCCAAGCAACCCTAAAT
>JAESST010000048.1 GCA_016763995.1 Flavobacteriales bacterium
CCCATGTAAGCCGTTTCCGATCACCGTATCAGCTAACCATATTTTGATTTTATGTATATGTTTGACAATTTTCAAGCCGGAACTGTAAAGTTAAAAAACGGTAATTCATTTGCCGGAATGCTCGCCAAATTTGAGAAAGAACTATTTGTAAAATCTGCAAAAAGTTGAATCAAGCTATTTAATTCATGCAACTCAACTGTTTCATTCAAGCTAATAGCAACATGGTCGTCATCAACCTTTCTAAGATTGATGCCTGCTTTTACAGCAAATTTTATTAATTCGTCTGCTGTGTTAATAGGAACCTTCACTAATAAGGTGTCAAAGAAATTAGTATGAACGATATCAAGTCCAAAACGTTTTAGTTCTGAACTTAGCGCAGAAGTGTAGTTGTTTATTCCTTGAGCAATTTGTTTAATTCCTTCTTTACCGTGGTAAACGGCATACATACCAGCCATAACTGCTAATAAAACTTGTGCAGTACAGATGTTAGAAGTTGCTCTATCTCTTTTGATGTGTTGTTCTCTTGTTTGAAGAGCCATTCTTAAAGCGGCATTTCCATCGGCATCAACGGAGAGACCAATAATTCTACCTGGGATGTTTCTTTTATAAATATCTCTTGTGGCAAAATAGGCCGCATGTGGTCCTCCATAACCCATTGGGATCCCAAAACGTTGTGTCGTTCCGCAAACAATATCTGCACCCCATTCTCCTGGAGGAGTGAATAATGCTAAACTTAACAAATCGGAAGCTACAGCTACTAAAGCTCCTTTCTCATGAGCCTTAGTAGTAAATTCTTTATAGTTTCTAACTTCTCCATTTATAGAAGGATATTGAAGAATAGCCCCAAAAATATCATCTGAGAAATCATAAGTATTAGCATCTCCTATGATCAACTCAATTCCTAAAGGCTGCGATCTTGTTTTTAGTACATCAATCGTTTGAGGGAAGCAATCATCAGCAACAAAAATCTTCTTTACATTATTTTTCTTTAATTCTTTGTTTCTAACATTGTACATTAATGTCATTGCCTCAGCAATAGAAGTTCCTTCATCTAAAAGAGAAGCATTTGCTAAATCCATGCCTGTTAGATCAGTAACCATCGTTTGAAAATTCAACAATGCTTCTAACCTTCCTTGAGCTATTTCTGCCTGATAAGGCGTATAAGCGGTGTACCATCCTGGATTCTCAAGAATATTTCTTTGAATAACTGCAGGAACTTTTGTGTTGTAATAACCAAGCCCAATGTAGCTTTTTAGAACTTTGTTCTTACTTGCAATTCCCTTTAGGTGATTGATGTATTGGTATTCACTCATTGGGTCCTCTAATTGTAAAGGTTGTGCCAATCGAATTGAGTTCGGAATTGTTTTTTGGATTAAACTTTCAATATTGCTTTCACCAATGCTTTCAAGCATTTTTGCAATGTCTTCGTTATTAATTCCGATGTGTCTTGAACTGAATGGAGCTGAGGTCATTTTTCAAAAATTTTTAGGAGTGCAAATATAATTGAAACTTTAGTTTCGTGCTTTAAATTTGACAGGTGAAATGCAATGAGAAGGATAAAGTTTTTTGACTACTTTGGCATTTATAAGATTTTATATTTTATTAAGATGAAAAAAATCATAACTACTTTATTTATAGCTACTTTTTTTGTTTCGGCAGCTGTTTGTCAAGATACACTGAAGCTGCTAGGAGGCGACTTATTAGAGGTTAAAATTGGAAAAATTACAGATGAAAAAATTTCTTATGCGGGAACCCATAAATCGAAACGTTATTTTCGTTCGGTGAATACAGAAGAGGTGTTCTCTTACAGGCTAAAAGATAAGAGTGAAGTTTTAGTTTATAAATACAATCCTGAAGTTGGAAATATCTATGAAGTAGGAGAAATGTATGATTATATGATTGGAGGAAGACATGCTGAAAAAGAATATCGACCTTTAGTTTCGAATATTTTTGCATTAGGCGCAGGGATATGGTCTGGTTATGCTATTTCCGACGGGAGTCATGTTTTAATAGCCGCTCCATTGATTTTTTCAAGTTTAATTCTGATTCCCGGAACTAGAGTGCAAAAGCACGATGTAAATAAAAACTATCGAGGAAATAGTGCTTATCGTGACGGATACAAAAGAGTTGCGAAAGGGAAGAAATTTTTGAATGCTCTTAAATTTAGTGGACTTGGGATGCTAGGCTCTTTCATTATATTCGAAGTAACTGACTAATATTTCATATTAATTTTATTTCATTCTAAATTTCAAGCATCGTACTTTTAGCTTTCTGAAAATAGAAAGAATGGAATTTAAGAATACGCAGGGGTTTGCTGAAGAGTTAGATGATAATGATATTTTGAAAGCCTTTAGGAGAGAGTTCTACTTTCCTCAGCACCATGGCGAAAATAAAATATATTTTACAGGAAATTCGCTTGGCCTTCAACCTAAAAGAGCAAAAGAGGCATTACAGCAAGAATTGGACGATTGGGCTGAATTTGGGGTTGATGGACATTTTGAGGCGAAGAACCCGTGGTTCTCTTATCATGAATTTTTTAAAAAAGGATTAGCGGAAATTGTAGGGGCAAAAGAGTTTGAGGTAACTGCAATGGGTGGCTTAACTTCCAACCTACACTTCTTGATGGTTTCTTTTTACCAGCCTAATGGTAAAAGGAATAAGATTTTGTGTGAAGGGAAAGCATTTCCTTCTGATCAATATGCTTTAGAAACACAAGTTAAATTTCATGGATTAAATCCTGAGGATGTAATTGTTGAGCTTTTTCCAAGAGAGGGAGAGACAGAAGTTAGGAAAGAAGATACTTTGGCGAAAATAAAGGAGTTAGGAAATGAGCTGGCCTTAATAATGATAGGGGGAGTAAATTACTATACAGGTCAGGTATTTCCTATGCAAGAAATTACGACCGCAGGGCATGCTGTAGGAGCAATTGTTGGATTTGATTTAGCACATGCCGCTGGTAATGTAAAATTGGAGCTTCATGATTGGGGTGTTGATTTTGCTGC
>JAESST010000049.1 GCA_016763995.1 Flavobacteriales bacterium
ATGTTTTTTTTATTTACTTCTATAATAGAATAATCTTTCTTATTTACAAGTAATAAAGAATTAGATGAATTATTAAATATCATATTTAACAATTCCCCTCTCTCTTTAATTTCCTTTTTATAGTAGTTTCTAGAGTAGGTCATTGCAAAACCTAAAACACTAATAAATAAATAAGTAATTGCTATAAAATAAATAGGAGTAACAGTCTGAAAATTTAGGGCAACTAATACAAAAAAAGTTAAAATCCACAGAACAATATTTAGCCTAAAAAAAACCTTTATACTAGATAAAGAAAAACTATAAAACCCATAATTGATTGTTAAAATAAAATAGGCTTCATGATTGAAATTATTCAAATAAACAAAATACAATACTAATGTAAAACAACATAAGTAAATTAAATTAGATAAAAGCCTAACTGTATTTTTTTTAAAATTAGGATGAAAGGAAAAAACTCCTGCAATAACAACTAAAAAGGCTAAACTATTTGTTAAATAAATATCAAATGTTAAATAAGAAAATTGTTCAATAAAGTAACCGAAGAAAAAACAGAAGAAAGAGCAAAAAAAAATTTCCAATCGAATAAAATTGATTCGAACGCGAAAAAAGAAGTTTATTTTTTCTACAATGTTAATCATTTGTCTAAGCTATTAATTTTCTCCTAATATTCTTAAATGAGTTATTTTAATAAAAATGAAATATTTATACCTTATTTCACTTTTATCCATAACTTATTTTTCCAAAGTTATCAATGATTTAACATCTTCTCCCATTCTATCTATACTTAAAGAAGCTAATTATTCTTTAAGTGTTTGTTAAAAAATTACTTTTCTTTTTAACTTATATTTTGACGAAAAAAGTTTAGTTAATGCTTTATAATTTACATCTAAAACGCTTAATCTTCTTTATTAGCTAATAGTAATCTTTCCATATATTATTTAATAAATTTATAATAGAAACAATATTAGAAGCGTCTAGAGCCATGATAGCAAGTGCACTAATTACTATTAAAAATGAATTTTCTTTTCAAAATCTAATAATATATAAGAAATAATAGGAATGATGAAACTTAATAAAATTATATAAAAGAAAATTTTAATGTTTGGTAAATAAAAACTTACAAGGGCATAGTTAAACATTAGTAAAAACATACATCATGTTAGTAAGCATAACTATAATAAACTAAAAGTACAGCTGCTATAAATAATATATTAGAAACATCTATGAGTTTTCTAATTTGAATGAATAAAATTAAAAAGAAAGCGAAGAATTAAAAAGAAATATCCTATAAACTAATTCAACTCCTCTTATATTAATTGTTTGACATTTTTTTACCTGTTAAATCTAGTTATTCTTTCTCATATTTAATTCTTTGTCCATCTATTCTTTTCTCAATTCCATCTTCAAAAGTTATGCTTGTTATTTCGTATCCATATTCATCAAACCATTTCCATTTACCATCTTTCAATCCATATAAATATTTTTCTTCCTTTATTAAAATACCTCTCTCATTAAAGTATTTGTGTTTTCCTTCTGAATTACCATCAACAAAGTTTCCTTGAAATGAAATTTTACCCCCTGGAAAGCGATGTTCCCAAAATCCATTTCTTAATCCATATCTGTATTTTCCTTTTTCCTGATGATCATTTAATTCATAAAACCAATCACCTTCTTTTTCTCCATCAAAATATTCTCCTTTACTAATCAATTTACCATCAATAGAATATTCTTCTAATTCCCCATCTTCAATCCCCTTTCTAAATTCTTCTCTCCTTAAAAGATTCTCATTTTCATAAAACCATTTCCATTCTCCTGTTACTCTTCCATTTGCATCATAAACACCCTTTTGTTCTAATTTACCATTGGAAAAAAAATATTCCCATTTTCCATATTTCTTCCCGTTTTTATATTCTCCCTTTGATTTTAACTGTCCTGTTAAATAATACTCTTCCCACTTTCCCTGATAAAGTCCTTTTTTATCAATAATTCCTTTCTTTAGTAAATAAGAATTTTTGTATATTTCTGATGCAATTATTTCTCCATCCCTACTATAACTATTTGCTACTCCGTCTTTTTTTCCTGCTTTGTTATAGACTGAGGTATATTTTGGTTTTCCATTAGAATAATAGCTTGTATATATATCAAAATCTGCTATATTATCTTCATCACTCTGTTCTTTTCCATTTAAATAAAGTGTTGCTTTTTTTAACTTTCCTTGTTTATTATACTTTTTTACATAACCGTTTAGTAAACCATTTTTATACCGTTCTTCTATTTTTAATCTTTTGTTAGAATAATACTCTTTCCAAATACCTTGTTTTAAGTCTCTATTATCTCTCTTATTGATACCTTCATTACTAACTACAAAATTTTTCTTATACGTAATTATTGCAGTAATACGTTCATCTTTTGCATATTCATATCCTATTCCTTCCTTTCTTCCATTAACAAAGGGAATAGTTTTTTTTATTAATACTTTCGAGGAATCAGCATAAAGCTCTTTTGTTGTTCCAAATATTCTATCTTCCTTGTAAACTTCTTCCTTTATCAACATACAATTATGATCAAAGTATTGATAAACTCCACTCTTTTTATCGAATAAATAGTTGATCTTGTTTACAATATTCCCTTTATTATCATAAAATTTCCAAGTTCCATCTAGTTTAAATTCTTTTCTACTTCCTTCAGATTTTCGTAATTCATTTGGAAAATATGTAATCCAATACCCATCTGGCTTTCCATCAATCAAAAATCCCTCGCTTGACATAATTCCATTTTCATAATAATAAGCTTTGTAATTTTCCGAATTGGAATCTACAAATTGGGCGATCACCTGAAAAGGGATCAATAATAAAAGAAAATAAAATCTTTTCAACATTATATATATAAATAATAGATTTAAATTAAAATTTTAAAAAAGATATGTTACTACTATTAGCACGTTAATACTGTTGAAACAAATTTCGACATTTGATTGCGTATGTTAGTTATTAATACAAAGTAACATACTATTAACAATTTTAGTTTACTTAACTACTTGAAAAGAAGATAAATTTAATAGCTATTAGCAATTTGTTAATAGCATTCATAACTAATAACTAATATAAAAGTGGAATCAAAAAAGGTTTACTTTATGTTAACAAATCGCTGGTAAGTGAAGGCTAACTTTACGGCTGTTCTCATTTATTTATTTGATTGAAAAAAAAAATGGATTACACAAATTTTAATATTAGAAGTTATGAAATTTGTTTGAAAGTAATTAACAGTAGATGTTAACACATTACTAACATTAAATAAACTTGTATAATAATTCAAATTCAAATTATGAAAATTGCAATAGGTGGTGATCATGCAGGCTATGAATATAAAAATAGCTTAAAAAAGTACTTAGAAGATAAAGGACATGAAGTTGAGGATTTTGGTCCTAAGACGGATGAAAGTTGTGATTATCCCGATATCGCACATCCTCTTGCAAAATCAGTTGAAGAAGGAATAAACAGATTAGGAATAGCTATTTGTGGAAGTGGGAATGGAATTAACATGACTTTGAATAAACACCAAGAAATTAGATCTGCTCTTTGTTGGAATCCGGACTTAGCATCTTTAGCTCGTCAGCATAATAATGCTAACGTGATGGCACTACCTTCTAGGTTTATTGATTTGGATTTAGCAAAAGAGTGTGTTGATGCATTTATTGGTCAAAACTTTGAAGGAGGAAGACATGAAAGAAGAGTAAATAAAATAAAACTTTAAGAAGAATGAAAAATAAAATAAAAACTCTTGGCTTTATTTTAATCGCAACACTTAGTGTTAACGCACAAGTGTTTGATAAGGATGCTTGGGAGTTTGCGAAAACCATAAAATCAGAACAACTAAAAGAACATTTATATACAATTGCTTCTGATGAGTTTGAAGGGAGAGAAACAGGAAAAAAAGGTCAAAAAATGGCCATGGAGTATTTAATAGAGAACTTTAAATCATATGGTATAGGAGAATGTTTGGAACAAAACTATACTCAAGAGTTCACTTTATTAGAACAAGAACAAAAGGGGGTTTTATTAAATTGTGCTAATCAATCTTTTATTTATAATAAGGACTTTACGCTTTCTCCAAAAGTTATAGGGAAGCAGCAATTAGAAGAGGATTTGGTTTTTGTTGGATATGGTATAGAGGAAGATAAGTACAATAGTTACAAAGAAAACTCTATTAAAGGGAAAGCCGTTTTCATTATGGATGGTTTACCAGCTAAGCTTGAACTTAAAAAAGAATGGACCATAAAAAAGAAGATAGCTTTAGCAAAAGAAAAAGGGGCAACACTTATTATGTATTATAACCCCAAATTAAAAGAGAATTTGCAAAAATATGGACACTATTATGGCAAGCCTAAATTAGTTTTAGAAGAAGATGTTAAAAAAGAGGTAATACTTGTGGCTGCAACTGAAGAGATGACCGCTTCTATTTTAAAAGCGGGAAAACTAAAGTTGAAAAAAATATTGAAAAAAGGCCTTTCTCTTGATGATGGTTTTACAATGAAAATTTCAC
>JAESST010000050.1 GCA_016763995.1 Flavobacteriales bacterium
ATATTTTGGATTATAATAGTTGAAATGGTCAGGAAATAATTTTTCTATTTCATTCTGTTTTGGCAAAATAAGGTTTTGTATTTGACTTGCAGATTTGATACAGCTTTGCCACTTTAATTTCATCATATCAACCTGCTGTTGAAGTTTTAGAACAGTTTTATCCCTATTTAATTTAACAAGTTCTTTTGATTCCTTATAGTTCAGTTTATCTAACTGAGCCTCTATAACATTTAATAATTCACTTGGTTCAAATGGCTTGATTAGGTAATCTTCCGCTCCCAGGTTCATTCCTTTTCTAAAATCACTCATTTTACTCATCCCACTAAGAAAAACAAACGGAATGTTCTTGAGTTCAGGACTAGAACGAAAGGCAGAGAGAGTCTCTATTCCATCCATAAAAGACATGATTACGTCGCAGAGCACTAGATCGGGATAGTTTTTCTTTGCTTTCTGAACTCCTTCTTGTCCACTTTTTGCCAGTATTACCTCGTAATTACTGAGATTTAATATTTCAGTAATTGTTTCTCTTAATACTTTCTCTTCTTCTATTACTAACACTGTACTCATATTGAATAGGTTTAATTTTTATTAGGTTTAAATTCTATACAAGAATAAGTGCTAAAAGAGGGGATAGTAATTATAAATTTCCAAAAGCTCCATTTGGATTACCAAACGCGGAAAAGAGTTTCTTAGCTTAAGTTATACTTTAATAAATTCATGAGCTCTTCCTTCTTTCTGATTGAAACAGCAACATTGGTTCCGTCGGAAAGTACTAAACATCCTCCTTTCCCTCTGATGTATTTTTTTGCAAAATTTAGGTTGACAATGGTTGACTTATGTACCTTGAAAAACCCATTAGTAATCAGAACATCTTCAAATTCTTTCATCGGTTTAGAAACCAATATTTTTTTTCCGTCTTTCAACTGAAATGTGCAGTAAGCACGTTCAGCTCTACATAATACAATATTTTCGATCGGAACAAGATCCATGCCTTCATCTGTTGGTATAGACAACTTACTGAACTTTTTTACTACATTTATTAAGGGAGTAGTTAACTGGGCAGTCAATATCTTTTTTCTTTTCTCCAACCGTAGTTTAATGCTTTTAATAATCTGAGAATTATTGAAGGGCTTAAGTATATAGTCATCTGCTCCTAGATCCATTCCGTAGCGAATTTCTTTTGTTTCAACTTTTGCAGTTAGAAAAAGAAAAACAGGTATAATTTTATCTTTGAGTCTATTAGAAACTGCCTCGAGCAAAGAAAATCCATCCAATTCAGGCATATTGATATCACAAAGAACTAAATCAGGCTCTTCAGATAAAATCATGTCGTAGCCTATCTTCCCATTACTGGCTATAGATACCTCGAAACCTGATAATTCCAACATATCTTGTAATGTTTCTCTTATGTTTACTTCATCTTCTATTACTAAAATCTTATCCATGTAGCCTTTCGTTTAATATTATTGTAAACTCAGAACCTTTATGTAATTCACTTTTGAAAATTAATTCAGCACCTAATAAATCGAGGTACTGTTTCACAATTGATGTACCTAATCCGGTTCCTCTAATCTCATTTACATTGGTTGCTCTAAAGAAAGGTTCAAATATGTTGGGTTTGTCTTTATTAGGAATTCCAATACCGTAATCTTTTATTTTAATAATCGCTTTTCTGTTCTTAAATATGATAGTTAACTCTGGAGAAGGCTTCTTAGCAGAATACTTAAATGCATTGGATATAAGATTGGAAAAAGCATGTTGAAATAGATCAGGGTCTAAATAAAACAATGACGATCTCCCTGTAATATTCAACTTCATTTCCCTTTTATCTGTTTGGATTTGGTTGAATTTATCAATGACAGAATTAATCAGCTTTAATATATCTACCATTTGAAAATCGGTTTGTATCATTGCTGCGTCTTTGTTTCCTAAGATTAATACATTATCCATTAAGTCTGTCATTCGACTAATTTCGGTTTGAATACGTTTGTTTACCTTAAAAAACCATTCTTGAAACATAGGTTCTGCATGATCTATTTGCATTTCCAACAGCCCTATGTTAGATTTAATAACAGTTAATGGCGTTCTAAACTGATGAGAAGCAATAGAGACAAACTGAGACTTTAAATTATTTAATGTTTTTTCTTTCAAATAAGTTTTTTCTAAGTCTTCTTTTGTTTTTTCTAAATCTTTTGTTCTTTCTTGAACCTTAATTTCCAATTGTTCATTTAAACCTCTAAGCATGTTCTCAACTTTCTTTTTTTCCGAAATATCGTTGATCATAACTAAAACGCTTACCGTTTCATCATTCTCTTTGATAGGGCTAACGTTTAATGCACACCATATTTTCTCTCCATCTAAGTTGGTCTCTTCAAATTCAAAATAAGCCTCTTTATCTTTCCTAAAAACATTCGCAATTAACTTTACTACAGCTTCCTGAGTCTCTTTAGGGAAAAATCGATGAATCATTTGATCTCCTTCCGATATAGGACGATTTGCATATTCTATCTTTAACAAGTCATTTACTTTAAAGATTCGAATGGGTGATTGCTCTGCCAACAAGCGAAACTTCTCTTCACTTTCTCTTAATTCTTTCTCTTTTAATTTGGATTCTGTTATGTCTCTTAATATGCTTTCAATTCCGATTGGATTCCCTGCCAAATCATTATAAGTTTTACAAGAAATAGAAGCATATTTTCTCGTACCCGACTTAGTTAATAGCATTACAATTAATCCTCTATAGATTTTTTGATCTCTTATCAGCTTCCGGAGAATAGTTCGATCATTTGTATTTGCATACAATTTAATTTCTTCTGTACCTATCAATTCTTCTGCTGAATAACCTAAAAATTCTTTAATAGAAGGGCTAATCACCTCAATAATACCGTTGTTGTTTACTCGAACAAAGACATCAAGAATTGAATTAAAAATCCCCTTAAACTTTACTTCGCTCTCTTTAAGCTCAAGTAGTATCTTTTCATTTTTTTGGTTCAAACGATAAGTCTCAATGGCCATATCCATAATCATCTTGAGACTTTCTGTATCAAATGGTTTATTTATATATTTATGAATACCTACCTTATTGAACGCATCTTTGAGTACATTATGATCAGTGTAAGCAGTAAGTAATATAGTTGGAATTAAAGGGTTTAATGTCTTTATTTTAGCAAGTAGTTCAAGTCCAGAAATTTCGGGCATTCGCTGATCTGAGATTACTAATTCGATCGACTCATTTTTAAAAAACTCTAAACACTCTTTTGCAGAAGAAGCTATAAACACATTATGAGTTCTCCTAAAAAGATTTTTAAATACTCTTAAGTTGGTTAATTCATCGTCGACATATAAAACATTGCCTTTATTCTCTTCTATCATCTCTAGTCTATATTTTCATGAATATATTTATTATTATGTCTTCTAATTTTTATGATACTTTCGCTTTACTCTAAAATATTCTAACAAATATTTTCTCTAAAATGCCTTAGATTAGTCAGCTCGATCTAAGAGTAAAATATTCTGTACTTCATTTTAGTTCAATGGTAGACAGATCTTAAACGTTGTGCCTTTTCCTTCTTCACTTTCAAAATCAATTCTCCCATTATGATTTTTTACAATCCCAAAACTAATTGAAAGCCCTAAGCCCGTTCCTCTACCAACTTCCTTTGTAGTCATAAATGGCTCAAAAATTCGTTTAGCTAATTCTTTTGGAATACCACAACCTTGATCTGTAATCGAGATAATTACTTCTTGCTTATTTTTTTGGTTGTTAACGAGATCAGTCCACCGTTTTCCATAGCTTGCTCTGCATTCATGAATAAATTCATGAATAGTTGATTCAATTGCCCTGGGAAACCAAAGAATAGAGGTATGCTCTTGTCAAAATTACATTTAAAGTCAATTTCTTTTTTTGATAATCTTTTGATAATCTTAAAATTACTCTCTATTTCAGCATGAATATCCACTTCAAATTTTTCATTACTGTCTATTCTAGAAAAACGCTTCAAGCTTTTTACTATCTCTGCTGTTCTATCTGCACCCATTTTTATATCTTGGATGGTCATCAGTATATTCTCCTTAATGTAATTGTAATCAATTTCTTCCTTTTATATTTTCAATTGATTTACACTATCAGAAGAGGGTTTCTCTAAGTTAATAGCATCGTATAAATCTAAAACACTAATGAGGTCTATTAAGTCAAGTTTAATGCCTGCGGCTCCTGTACTTACAAAGTTGATTGGATTATTAATTTCATGAGCGATTCCAGCGGATAAGACCCCTAAAGAAACCATTTTTTCTGATTGGATCAATTGATTCTGAGTAGCTCTTAGCTTTTGCATTGCTTCTTCTAGTTGAACACTCTGTCTTCTTAGGGTTATATGAGCCTCGACTCTTGCAATCACTTCTTCCATATGAAAAGGTTTCTCAATGTAATCCACACCTCCTGCTCTAAATGCCTTTACTTTATATGTGGTATCAGAAAGAGCACTTACAAATATGATAGGAATATCTTTTGTCTCCTTATTCGATTTTATTCTTCGACAAGCTTCGAAACCACCCATTTTAGGCATTTGTATATCTAATAAAATAAGTTTTGGTGGCTTGTTATTTATACTATTTATTGCTTGTTCCCCATTCAATGCAACTCTAATATGGTATCCTTTGGGTGTTAAAAAACTCGCTAAAATTTTTAAGTTCTCAGGGTTGTCATCCACCAATAAAATATCTTCTTTCCCTGTATTCTCCATTATTTTCAATCTCTAATTAAATAGTTCTTTTAATATATCAAGCTCATAAGAAGCAGTATGCTTCTCTAATGTTTTTGATAAATTTTCGTTCGTTTTCCGAATCGAATGTGTTAAACTTTCTAATAGCTCTATGTCCCCTTCTATTATGGCTTTTCTAAAAGCTGATTTTTTGCTTGACTTTAAATTTGAGACTTGAGAAGTTAAATCAGATGTTATGGTAATTTCACTGCCTTCCATTACATATTCAACTTTGATACACGCTTTAATTTCGTCTAGCAGTTCCGACAATTCAAAAGGTTTTTTAATAAAGCTATTGGCACCATTTCTCAAGAAAATAACTCTCTCTTCATCGAGGGCACTTGCACTAATTCCAATTATCTTTACTTTTTTTCTACTTTCAAGCTTCCTAATTGCTTTTGTAGAAACCAAACCGCTCAATATTGACAAGGTTATTTCCATTAAAATTAGATGGGGTTGCCATTCTTTAAAAACACTGATTGTTTCTTGACCATGTGCTACTATACGAGTTTTGAAACCGATAGACTCTAAGAATTCTTTCAACAGCTTGCAGTTTTCTTCAATATCATCAATAATTAAGATTTTGTAAACTGTGCTTGTATCTTCTATGTTTATGACTTGACTGTAATTCCTGTTTTTTATTATTCTGATTTCTTCTGCCTCTTTATATGGAAATGAGAATACAAAATTTGCTCCTTTGTCTAATTCACTCTTAACAGCAATGTCTCCATCCATTAACCTAGCTAATTTCCTGCTAATAGATAAGCCTAAACCTGTCCCGCCTTTCAACATCCCAATATCAGTTTGTTCAAAGGACTCAAAAATGCGTTCTAATTTATCCGTCGGAATACCATATCCCGTATCAGAAACTGTAATATAAATGGTATCCTTTTTTATCGTTGGGATTATAGATACCTCACCTCTCTTAGTAAATTTTATTGCATTGGAAATGAGGTTAATTAATATCTGTCTAATTTTGTTCTGATCTCCTTTTATAAGAGTAGGGAATGTTCCATTTTCCTTTAGATTAATGATGAGCTTCTTTTTATAGGTTTCATATTGAAATAATTCTACCAATTCTACTAAAAATGAAGTAAGGTTAAATGAATTGTTAACCAATTGCATTTTGCCTGTTTCAATTTTTTCCATATTAAGAATATCATTAACGAGTCCCAAAAGATGCTGCCCACTTTTATTAATTGAGACGATACTACTTTTTTGTTCTTTTGTAATATTTTTATCTTTTCCTAGTATCTGAGCATGTCCCAAGATGACATTCAAGGGTGTTCTGATTTCATGAGACATGTTGGCTAAAAAAGTGCTTTTGGCTTGGTTTGCCTTTTCAGCTTGCACCTTTGCGATGTTTAACTGATTTTGGAATCTTTCTCTATCTTCAAGAGCTTCAAGTTGCTCCTGTATGTTATTAATGAATTCATCCAATAAATTGGTATCTACAGTTTCTTCTTTCTTGTAAAAAAACTCTAAAATTATAGCTATTTTATTATGAAGTATGATAGGGATCGCGAAAGCTCCTATTAATCCACAATTTTCTGCTGCTTGTTTTCTTTTAAATCCTCCTTTAACCTGAAAATTTTTTGCCAAAACACTTTCTTGTTCTTCCCAAGCCAAGCCGGGAAGCCCTTTTCCGATGAGAAACTCCGTTTGAACTGTTGTATTAATTAATTCATTAAAATTTTCTTTTGAATTGATGTTCCAAATATTTGAAGGAATCAAATTTTTATCATTTTTATTATCTGGAAGGTATGCATGTCCTAAGGGCCAATTTGTATACTCACATACACTCTTAATAACATCAAACAACACTTCATTAATGTTTTTAGATTTGTTTACCTTCTCCGTAAATTCTTTTAAAAGATTCATATGTAGATCTTTTATGCTCCTTTTAGTAATATCTTCACCCGAACTTATACAAGCATTAATTCTACCTTTCTCATCGCGGAGATAACTACTTTTCCATGCAATTTTCTTTTTTCTCCCATCTCTACATAGAATCATATTTTCGAAATATCCAACACTGTTTAAATTCCCTTTAATGGCTTGTTCGAAAGTCATTCGGGTCTTCTCACGCTCTTCTTTAGGGATAAAATTGGAAACATAATCTTTATCAATCATCTCTTCTCGATGATATTCAAACAACTCGCAACCTGCCTTATTAATCATTTTAAGAATTCCTTTTTCATCTAGTAATACAATTGTTGTCTGAACCGCATTAAGATAATCAGTTGTGTTTTTTTTATGCTTTAATAATGAGTTATTTAGTATTGATGTTTCTTCTGGGGTTTTCTTTTCTTTGGTAATGTTTTTATTGCTTCCTATGTATTTTATCGTTTCTCCATTCTTATTAAAAATGGCCAGTATAGCACAACTGAGATGCCTGATGACTCCGTTAGGAAGGAAAATTCTAAATTCTATGCTTCTGACTTTAGCCGATGAACTTGCTAATTCAAGTGCTTTATGAATACCTTTTAAATCATCAGGGTGAATAATCTTCGACCATTTATCTATGGTATTCAATTGTTTTTTCGAATAATTATAAACAGTAAATATTTTATCGCTCCAAGTAATCTCTTCTGTATCTACATCAATCTGCCATAGAACGTGCATAATATTATCAATATCTAAGTCATAAGCTTGAATTAGGTTTAGACATTCTATCTGGAATAAACCTTCTGTTTGCTCAAGCTTATTGATTGATTTCTTCTCCTCCAATTGAGTTGAAAGCTCATTGATTTTCTCTATCAATGCTTTTTTTGATAAACTATGTAAATTCATAGGCAAAATCAATTTATTTTTAATACCTTAATATTAAGCATTTTATAGATGATAATTTGTTAAATAAAACTTTACTTTTCATAAAATGCTGATAATTAGTTTTTTATAGACCAATCATCAATTTATGTCGTTGAATTAAGTTTATTCGTAGATTAATCTTTTTATTTTTAAACAGTTAAGAGAAATTTAATTCAATCTTATTGAAGCATTTTGTGTGAAATATTGAAAAGAGTATAGAAGACAATCTTTTTTTTATTCCCCGAGTACCTAACGTTAATTCATCTTTGCTACACGTTAGGAAGCTGGGAACAAAAAGCACATTAATTACACCTTAATATTGAATAGAATTTTAACTAATGTTCATATGAAAGTATTTCATTCTATTCGAATTGCTTATTTATTTTTAGCATTAAGTTTTTCTCTGCCATGCTTTTCTCAAGCACCAATTGCAAACTTTCAATCTTCTGTGAATTCAGGATGTGTTCCTGTAAATGTTAATTTTAACAATACATCACAATTTGCAACGAAGTATAAATGGGATTTTGGAAATGGAATGACCTCTACAATCTCTACTCCTTCTATAGTTTATTATACTCCAGGACAATACACAATCACTTTAATTGCAATAAATAACCAAGGACAAAGCGATACAGTACGTTTTCAAAATTTAGTTCAAGTAAATGCTTTACCTGTGGTAAACTTCTTATATGTTGTAAATAATCATTGTGTTGACAATAATTTCATCAGCTTTACCAACCTGTCTGATAGTAGCTATTCTTTTATTTGGGACTTTGGAGACGGAAATAGTTCAACAATGATTCACCCAAGTCATCAGTATATTGATTCTGGTAACTACAGCGTTAAACTAGTAGTAACAGATAGCATAGGTTGCAATAATATCAAACAAGCTACGCAAGCAATTCAAATTGTTCCTCAACCACAAATCGCTTTCTATTCAGATGTAATTCAAAGTTGTGATACGAATCAAATTTTCTTATTTAATGATTCTTCTCAAACAAATACTCAATGGTTATGGAGTTTTGGAGATGGAAATACATCTCAGTTACAACGTCCTGTTCACACCTACGGAGTTACAGGTAAATTTAACATTCAACTCATCGGTACTGACACAAATGGTTGTTCTGACACCTTAATAAAAAGTAATTACATTACGGTAGATAGCCTTCCACGCGCCCAATTTTCCTCAGATACACAATCAGGATGCACACCGTTTACTGTTCAGTTTATAGGAGACAGTGCAAACATAAATAACATACACACTTGGGATTTTGGGAACGGTGTTACTCAAAACGGATTTAGAACGAACACGACTTATTCGAATAAAGGACTTTATTCTGTTAAACTAATTGTTGAAGACCAAAACTCATGTATTGACTCTTCTTTCTTTACGAATTACATTGATGCATTCGGAGGAATTAGCGCTTCTTTTACTACTGATACTTCCGATATTTGTATTAATACACTTGTTCTATTTACAAACGCTTCTGTTAATGGAGTAACATTTGAATGGGATTCTGGTGATAGCACTCATTCAGCAGATTTAAACCCAACTCATTCCTATAGCGAAGCTAAAGGATACATTGTGAAGTTAGTTGCAACGGATTCAAGTGGGTGTGAAAGTGTTTATTCTAAAGCAATCTCCGTTATACAACTACAAGCTAAGTTAAATACTAAAGATACACTTGGTTGTGCTCCTCATGTGGCAAACTTTGAGAATAACAGTACTCATGCTTCCAAATGGTTTTGGAGTTTTGGAGATGGAAACACTTCACAGCTTCAAAACCCAAGTCATACTTATCAAAGTATGGGAAGTTATTCTGTAGCGCTAATTGTTGAATCTAGTTCTGGTTGTTCAGATACAATAAGCTATTTTAACCTGATAAAAGTAGGTAACGACACTATTTCAAATAGTTTAAGTGATACAATTTTGGGGTGCTTGCCACTATTTGTTGATTTTTCATCAAATAAATTGGGTAACAACCATTGGAATTGGACCTTTGGAAATGGAGGTTCTTCTAATGTATCTAATCCAAGTTATACTTTCATTGAACCTGGAACTCATTCAATCTCCCTATTTACCCAAAATTCAATAGGATGTCCATTAATCATTAGCAATTATGCAACAGTAATAATTGATAGTATTAAGACACAGATTAGAGTTGCTCAGTATAATTGTAACCAAAGAATAGCTCAACTAACAGATTCTACAGAAAATGCTATCTCATGGTTTTGGGATTTTGGAGATGGAACTTACTCTACTTTACAAAGCCCTATTCATAGATTTACTGATACTATTGCTTATGATATTAGTTTAACAATAACCACAACAGAAGGCTGTACGCACAGTGTGTTTTATCCGGCATATTTAGATTTTTTAAATTGTTTTATTAATGGTGTGCCTGTAGTTCCTTCTTCAGGTGGCGGAGGCGGAGGCGGTACAGGTAGCATAGACAGTTCACTTACAATTGACAGCATACAAACATTTGCTAATAAATGTGCACCACAGTTTGTTCAGTTTTCAAACAGAATGAATAATGCTACTAATTGGTCGTGGAATTTTGGAGATGGAAC
>JAESST010000003.1 GCA_016763995.1 Flavobacteriales bacterium
AAAAAAACAGAATATAAAAAAAATACTGCTATTAATAAACTAGAAAATATTCGCTTAGAAATTCTTGTGATTGAAAGTTTAATGAACCTACCATTAATTAGACAGAAGGACTTATTTCTACTTAATGCATTAAAATATGAGCTTAATAAATTTGAAAACACTTGGTTTAATATTAACTTATTTAAAATACTATATTTCAATAAAAAAAATCTATTTCAAATTACAAATAAGAATCATCTGAGACTATCATTGAAAAAATCTATTGGATATAGACTATATAAAATACTAAACGACTGTAACCGTTTAGTTAAATAAAGGAGTACCTCTGAATGTTATTTAATTCCCTAGAATTCATCTTTGCCTTTTTACCAATAACATTTCTAATCTATTTCTTTTTACTGCATAAAAGACTTATAGTTGGTGCAAAAGCATTTTTAGTATTTGCATCGCTATTCTTTTATAGCTGGTGGAATATAGTTTACCTTCCAATCATACTTACATCTATGCTCTTTAACTACACTATAGGTAATTCATTAAATAATAAACTTTTCAACATAAACGTAAATAAACAAACTCTCTTAACATTTGGAATAATTGCAAATATATCATTACTTGGATACTTTAAATACGCGGACTTCTTTTTATTAAATGTAAACCTATTATCTGGTACTAATTTAGAACTACTCCACTTAGCACTCCCTCTAGCAATTAGTTTCTTTACCTTTCAGCAAATAGCATATCTAGTAGATAGTTATAGACAAGAAACAACAGAATATGACTTTCTTAACTATGCTCTCTTTGTAACTTTTTTCCCTCAACTCATAGCAGGACCGATTGTTCATCATAAAGAAATGATGCCACAATTTGCCAGTCGGTGGAATCTTGTTAAGAACTATAGAAATATAGCAGTAGGACTATTCATATTCTCAATAGGACTGTTTAAGAAAGTAGTCATAGCAGATAGCTTTGCTGTATGGGCAACGAATGGTTTTGATAAGGCAGAAGTGTTAAACATAGTAGAAGCCTGGGTTACATCACTCTCATACACATTCCAACTTTACTTTGATTTTAGTGGATATACAGACATGGCAATAGGTATAGCACTGCTCTTTAATATAACACTACCTCAGAACTTTAACTCTCCTTACAAAGCAAAGAATATACAAGATTTTTGGAGAAGATGGCATATAACACTTAGTAGATTTTTAAGAGATTATATCTATATACCGTTAGGTGGTAATAAAGTAGCAGAATACAGAATACTTAGTAATTTGATGATTACATTCATAATAGGTGGACTATGGCACGGTGCAGGGTGGACATTTGTATTTTGGGGTTTCTTACATGGTTCAGCACTTGTAATACATAGAATCTGGAAAACACTAGGTTTCACAATGAATTCAATACTAGCATGGTTTATAACATTTAACTTTATAAACATTGCCTGGATATTTTTTAGAGCCAAAGAGTGGGGTGATGCGGTGAAAGTGCTTTCTGGGATGCTTGGACTTACTGGTATTTTGCTACCAGAAAAATACGCATCAAAGCTTTCTTTTTTAACAAATTATGGTTTTGAATTTGGTCACGTACTTGGAGAGATTAATGCTCAAAGTAAAACTATTATTTATATACTTCTTACCTTTATTTTGCTACTAAGGTTTCAGAATTCTATTTATTATCAAAAAGTATTTAAAGTGAATTACAAGTATTTTTTTCTATTATCATTTTTATTTTTTAGCGCACTCTCAACTATGTCAACAGTTTCAGAATTTTTATATTTTAACTTTTAGGAATCTTAAATACAATGTTTAACAATCAAAAATTTGTCAAAGTCTTCATAATCATTATTGGAGTATTTTTACTATACCACCTATCTATATGGAGTATTTTTACTTCAAAAATATTTGGAAGAACTGATGGCTTACATGTTGGTGACCTAGGACGAATGAGTTACCAGGTAAATATGCTCAAACCTAGAAAACTTGAGCATACACTTCAAAAGAAACATATAAATAAAACAAACTGGAATAATCAAAAAATAGATATTATCACCATAGGAGATTCCTTTTTTAATGCAGGTGGCGGTGGTAAAAATCCTTACTTTCAAGATTATCTAGCAACAATCCATGATAAAAATGTATTAAATATACAAAACTATAAAAATACCACAATGCTCGAAAC
This sequence comes from Flavobacteriales bacterium, assembly GCA_016763995.1. Taxonomy (GTDB): domain Bacteria; phylum Bacteroidota; class Bacteroidia; order Flavobacteriales_E; family Vicingaceae; genus NORP294. The sequence goes on from JAESST010000003.1 coordinate 2,182, forward strand.
CATTGTAGGTTTATATAACAATGGTACACTTAATAAGTTGAAGCCAAAGGTTATTATAATTGAATCAATTCAGAGGGAATTAGTGAGCAGGTTTACTAAAGACATAGATTTTTCTTTTTCCTTAGATACCAATACTATTAAAGATTTACTAGAAGATAGAGTGGATGAAAAAGTATTACCTAGTGTCTTACAAATAAATACTGCAAATTATAAACTTGCCTTTTATTATTTTAAATATATGAATAATATAAATGCTGTTAAGGAAGTATATAAATTTAATTTAAATAAAAATATGTTTAGCTCAAAAACTTCTGATGAACTATTGGTTTATCATGATGATATAAAACGTCTCAATCATTTTAATGCAAACAGTATTAAAAAAATAAATGATACTTTGAATAAACTAGCAGAAATATTAAAAACACTGCACATAAAATTAATTTTTATGCCAGTTGTAGATAAGTATGATTTATACTTTGATTTCATTGAGGACAATGCCTACCCTAAAAATAGTTTTTTCACTTTAATAAGAAAAATGGAAAAGAACTATTATTTTGTTGATACTAAAAAGATATTACTTCCACTACTAGAAGAAAAAGATATATATTATCCAGATGATACACACTGGAGCTACAAAGCAAGTGAAATATTAGCAGAGGATACCATTTTTAATGATACTCTCTAAACTTAAGTATATAAACCAACTTCGCATTAACAATAAAGCTAACTTTATACTCTATGCAAACTATTTACTCATAGCGTATGCATTCTTTTTGCCAATTTCTTCATCTCCCGTGAGAATTATCTTTACCACTATTGTAGTACTATTTTTACTCTCTGGAAATATAAAAGAAAAACTTTTATTCGCTATTAAAGATAAGGTTGTCCTGGCATTTATCTTGTTCTTTATTATGCACGCGCTATGGATGCTTGGTAGTGAACATAGTGAAGTCGCATTATTTAAACTAGCAAATTTTAGATACATATTGTATATAATCATATATATAACTGTCATCAGAGATGATTTTAAGTATAAAATTCTCACAGGTTTTCTTTTAGGAATATTTTTCAGTGAAATAGTAAGCTATCTGATGCTCATGGACATCAGAATACCATACCTAGTGTACTCCGGATGGGGTATAAATGTCCCCTTTATGTCCTCGTATACACAATATAGTACTGTCCTTGCTATTTCTATGGGAATTTTACTTTATAGCATCGTAACAATCAAGCAAAATATCTTTTTGAAATTACTTTACATTTTATTTTTTATAAGTGCTTCTAGCAATATATTTATAATTCAATCAAAATTAGGCTATGGACTTTGTGCACTGTCTATAATCATCGTAAGCATTCTGGTAATTCTAAAACATAAAAAGTATTGGATGATACCTGTATCTCTTGGTTTAATAATAGGTGGATATTTTCTAGCCTACAATTTAAGTGGTACTTTTCATCAAAGAGTAAATGGATTCTTTAATGAGACTACAGTAGCCATAGAGAAGCAAAATTATCATACTTCAACAGGAACGAGGGTTGGCTTTAACAAATATGGCTACGAACTGTTTAAAGAAAATTCACTTTTTGGAGTTGGAACTGGAGATCATATTTCTGAGTTTTTAAGTTATATACTAGAGGAAGAAAAAAACAAAGCTAACTACGATTGCATGAAACGTAATCTTGATAGTGGTAAAAGCGGTAGCCTACACAGTGAATTTTTAGATAATAGTTTGCAGTTTGGAATCATTGGCTTGTTAGTATTTTTCAATATATTTTACCAGCTAGTCAAATACCCTAATAAAGACCATTATCTCAAAGTAGTCCAAATTCTATTTGTTATTATATTATTAGCTGTATCAAGTGTTAGTGTTATATTTATATATTCTAAAATTGGAAAAATATTCACGTTACTAGCAGCAATAACTCTAAAACTTTATTATAGTAAGGAAAAGCTTCAATAGTCAAAATTATCAATGCTATTTAACTCGTATGAATTCAGATTTACATTCTTACTCAATAGAAGTATATAATACCTCGCAAAATCAAACCAATAAAGTTTGTTTTTTTATTTCTAAATAGTGTAAACTTACTCACGATAAATTCCATTTCTACATCTGTATATTTTATTAGACTTATTTTTATTCATCAAATTATCATTTCCACGATTATATTCAAACTCTTTTCTTTCGTGGTAAAGATGAAATTGATTTGCCATAAACTTTGCTGAGATAACTACATACCCTAAGCCTCTAAATCTCCATTCCAAATCAGTATCACTTGCTATTGCCAAATTTCCTAAGTTTGCATCAAATCCATTTATATCCAAGATCACTGCTTTATACATGGACATGTTACATCCTAGTAATGGAAAAGGCTTCTTTCGTATAGTTTTCATTAATTTATGTACAAGCCCATTTGGTTTAATGCTAAAACCTTCTTCTGTATGACGTTCTTTTTTTGCGTCATCTTTTATAGCAAAGTACTTTCTAAAAAAATTCTTTTCTAGCCATTGAGAGCTTATACTTTTTTTTCTAAGTAATGATGAATATATTGGTCCAACATTAACTCTTCTCCCAGTTACAATGTATTTTTTTCCACTGAGAAGTAAATGATTTTCAATAAAATTAGAATAAAGCAAGCAGTCCCCATCTATAAATATTAAATAATTTCCACTTGCTGCCCTTATTCCATTATTTTGACTCCTTGATTTTCTAACACCTTTATCATTTTGAGATGTATGCACAATTTTAAAGCCAAATGTATCCAAATAAAAGCCTAAAAAATCTTTTATTTCAGATGAATTTCCATCTTCAGCTATTACAACTTCAAAATCTTTATATGTTTGTGTTGCTAATGACTTCAATATCAAATGCAGTGCTTCAACATCTTTATATACAGCAATAATAACACTAACTTTCATTGATAAGCCTCAACATTTTTTTCATTTGAGTCTCTTTATCAAATTTATTTTTAATCTTTTGGTATCCATTTACAGATAGAATATTTCTCAGTTCTTTATTCTCGTATAATAAAGTAACTTTCTTGGATAAATCTACTGCTGTTCTATCAAATAATAAGCCATCTTTCATGTCATCTATTATCTCTAGTGGTCCTCCATTATTGCTTGCAATAACAGGCACTTTATTTAACATCGACTCTATAACAACAAGTCCAAATGTTTCTTTTTTTGTTGCTAACACACTGACATCACATAACTCAAAGTATTCATTTATATTCTTTGTAAATCCAGTAAAAATAAACTTGTCTTCCATGCCTAAATTTTTGATTTTTTCTTTTAGCTCATCTACATAGAGCTCATCCATACTATGTCCAATAACTAAGACCTTAATATTTAACTCTCTTATGTGAGTAAGTGCATCTATAAGTAAATACTGTCCCTTACCTTTTTCAATTCTCCCAATAATACCAACAATAAATGCATCACCCAAAGTATGCTTTTCTTTTAACATTTCAACTACTTTCATATCAATAGTTGGCTCACTTACACCCAGATATATCATTTCTAATTTTGGTTGTACATTCTGCGGAATAAATTTTTGAAGTTGTTCTTTCACTTGATACGTAACTGCATGGATAATATCTATATTTTTATATAACCATTTATGATAAAAATCATCTTTAAAGCGAGTCATTGTCATATGTCTAGACTGAATTACAATAGCTTTTCTTTTCGCTAATATTTTAGCGAGTACAACAGTCGTAATATCTCTTGTCCAATGAAAATGAATAACATCAATCTCATTTTCATCTATAAATTTGGCCAACTTTATTGCTGGGATAATTGGAAAAAATTTATTACGTTTTAATGTGAACTTACTTTCATTATTAACATACTTATCTAATTTTTTATTTCTTGCAACACATAAAAAAGAACTGCTTTGTGTTTTAAAAAATTTAAAATAATCATATGCACAAAGTTCTAATCCACCTAAGTCAGGAGATAAACAAAATTCTAAAATATTTTTGCTCAATTCATTCAATCCTTTAGCCATCTTACGATATAATCAAAATTATTTTATCTAAAAAGTGTTAATAACAAACCAGCTAGGCAAACTCAATGAATCATAAGTATATATTAAATGAAGACTTTACCTCTTTTAAGGATTTTTTATTAAGTATTGCATCTTCTTTTACCAAGAATACACAAAGCATTCACAAAGCAAGAAATGAGTTAAAAATAATTAACTATAATGCTATAGACACCATTGTAAAATCTTTTCAAGTTCCAAATATTCTTAGAAAAATAATATATACTTTTTTTCGCGATTCTAAGGCTAAGAAATCTTATGAATACTCCCTTAAAATAGCAGAGTTCACTCCAAAACCTATTGGATATATTGAGTTTTATAAGAATAGTCTCATTGATGAAAGTTATTTTATTAGTGAAAAGTTTGATTATGACTTTACAATTAGAGAACCTTTAGTTGATGAGAATTTTGAAAATAGAGAAGAAATATTTCAATCCTTTGCAAGGTTTACTTATGCTCTACATCAAAACAATATCTTACATCAAGATTATTCGCCAGGAAATATTCTTATAAAAAAAGAAGTAGACGACTATTTATTTAAAATTGTAGATATTAATAGGATGGAATTTAGAGAGCTGAGCTTAGATGAACGCTTAAAAAACTTTAATAAACTCTGGGCAAAAGATGATGAGCTGAAGATTATAGTAGAAGAATACGCCAACATTTCAAACGAAGACAAAAACTATTGTATACAAACAGCACTAAAGTACAACACCAACCACAAAAATAAAATCAATATGAAAAAAAGACTTAAGGGCATAAAAGTTGTTGATTAGTACAATGTATCACCATGTAAATAGTGATAGGTGCAGTAATAATTATGAAGTTTTTGAAGCACATCTAAAATATGTAAGCGAAAACTTCACAAGCGTTTTTCCGAAAAAAGAGCTTCCAAAACACCCAATCTGTCTTGTTTTCGATGATGGGTATTATGACTTCTATACGCTTATTTTTCCACTTCTTAAAAAATATAAAATTAAAGCACTTCTTGCAGTGACACCAAAATACATTTTAGATGAAACTGATAAGCCTGATTCACTTCGTCTTTCTTATGAACATAATGATTTATTTCAAAATTATAAAGATGCAACATTTTGCACATATAAAGAATTAAAAGAAATGCTAAAAAGTAATTTAATTCAAGTGGTTTCACATTCTTATTCTCATAAAAATCTACTTGAAAATGATGTAGACTTAAATCAAGAATTAGTAGAATCAAAAAATATTTTAGAAAAAAAACTTGGAATCATTGTTGAAAGTTTTGTTTTCCCCTTTGGAAAATACAACCAAAAAGTTCTCAATGAAACAAGAAAACATTACAAGTATTCATTTAGAATAGGAAATGCAGTTAATAATGATTTCCATGGAGTAAATGATGTTATTTATAGAATCGATGCAGACAATCTAACACAAGCAGATGAAATTTTTTCCTTTTCTCATATGTTAAAATTTCGACTTAAAGCTTTAAGCAAAAAAATAGTAGGTAACACATGAACATAAGTGCAATCGTTTTAGCAAAAAACAATGAAGATACTATTACAAATACACTCCAAAGCTTACGCTCTTTTAGTGATGTTGTGCTCTATGATAATGGCTCAACTGATAAAACAATACAAATCTCAAAAAAGTTTTCAAATGTTACTCTCATTAAGGGGGAATTTAAAGGCTTTGGTTGGACAAAAAATGAAGCCGTACGTTTTGCCAAAAATGACTGGGTAATTATCATTGATAGTGATGAAGTAATTGATTCTAAGCTACTTCAAACTCTACAAACAAAAAAACTAAATTCAACAACTGTGTACCAGCTTAACTTTAAGGCTTTCTATAAAGATATTCAAGTGAAATACTGTGGTTGGAATAATCAAAAAATCAAAAGAATGTATAATAAAACCAAGACTTCATACAATATGAATGCTGTTCATGAAGATATTATCAGTGAGGGCTTGAGTATTGAACTACTTGATGGAAATGTGGAACATTATAGCTACCATACAATCTCACAGTTTATTACAAAAGCTAACTATTATTCTACACTATTTGCTAAAAATAACGTCGGTAAAAAAAATTCTTCGCCAACAAAGGCCATATTGAATGCTCTTTACTCATTTATAAAAACATACTTTTTCAAACGAGGATTTTTAGATGGTTATGTGGGTTTAATTATTTCCTTTTCGCATATGGTTACAAACTTTTACAAGTACATAAAACTGTATGAATTAAACCAAGAGCTAGATTCTAAGTAGTTTATCTTTAAGCGTAGTAAATAACTTCTTTTTTAGTTCTTCGTCTTTTGGAATCATATAATGCTTTTGTTTTTTTATATCCCCAACACTCTTCCACCTTGCGGCACTTGCAAATAAAGAATCTCCAAAAAATGTCATAGTAGGCGTTGCTACTAAAGAAGCAAGATGGTATGTTCCTGTTGAAGTACTGACAAAAAGCTTAAAAGTACTGATGAGTTTAGAGAAATACAAAAGCCCATCAACAGAGAGATAAAATACAATGTTTGTATCGTAAAATCTTTTTTGCATCTTTTTATACAGATCTACCTCATCAGGTCCAAAGGTCATAACTACCTGATATTTATTCTTTTTAATAACTTCTCGTATTAAAACTTCATACTCATCATGATTCCAATTAGCATCGCTTGAACCACCGAAACCTATGTGAAAGGCTATTATCTCTTTATCAATATCATGATTTACGCGAAAAATATTTCCGACTTTTTTTGAATCTTCAAGTAGTAAAAGTGGTTTTTTATATTCTAGGTCTATTCCACTAAATAAAGTTTTTGCAAGTTCTAGGTTATATTCAAACTCTGCCATCTTAACCTGACTTCGTCTTTGCTTGACTCTATGTGTATAAAAAATTTGTGCTATCTTTGTTGCTGGTGCTATTCGTTTAGGTATCTGTGCAAAAAACTGAGCAAGAGCAACTCTTGTATTTGAAAAAAGTGTTATTGATGCATCTATTTTATGTTTTCTAATTATTTTTGCTAAGCTAAAAACATTTTGATTCTCGTCAATAATTACCTCATCAATAAAATCACAAGACAGCGCTAAAGATTTATTGAGAGGTGCTACAAGGGCAATAATTTTATTCTGGGG
>JAESST010000051.1 GCA_016763995.1 Flavobacteriales bacterium
CCCAAGTAATTTTTGAAATTAGATCTGGCAATTCTAGTAACCAAGGATTGTGAGATTGACTCCCATTTCCAATTCCTACTTTAGAATAAAATTCAATTTCTAATGCAGAAGATTTTGTTTTTCCAATTGCAGAAATAGCAGTTGAAGAATTGTCTGTATATGTAATATCAGACTCTCCTTCCATTTTTACTGAAAAGTACCCTGCTTCTAATGTCCTATTCCAAAAGTCGGCGAACAATAATGATTTAGTTTGCCTTCCAAATGCAGTAGCTTCCCAGTTCGTTCGAATATAATCGTAATAAGTTTCATCTTTCCCCATCCACGACAATAAACAATCTTGCAATTGTTTCGTATCAAATAATGGATTAATAGATGGCTGACTTAATGCATAATGTCCAACGATCGGATTTGCATCGTTCCAAGATTCTAAGTAATGAGATGCTGCTCCAAGCATTTTTGCTTCAGCAGAAGTAGCATTTGGTCTAGATGCAAAAACAATTGAAGTTTTCGCCTTGGCCATAGCTCCTTTAAAGTCCATTGCTGCTGGCATAGAATATACTGGATCAACTCCATCAACAATTAATACATCAACTGCCCCGCTTTTCAACTCTCCAACTAAAGCAGCAACATTGGCATCTATCCCTTGTCTCTGATTAGAAGCTTTATTTATATTGATTGTAGTTCCATAATTACCCAACATCTGGTTAATTGCAATAACTACGTTTTGAATATTTTTATCATTTGACCCACATAGAACAACTGAAGCTCCTTTGTTTGCCATCAAATGCTCTGCGGCTTTTTTAACTTTAGGAGCAGCACCAGATTTACTACCATTTAAGTAGTTGTAAATTGCAACAACCGTTTTTCCATGCTCAGATGGTTTAATTGGCATTCTAACGTCAGCATTAGATCCTGCTAATGAAAGTGAAGTCTCAAATTGAAAATGTTTCGACATCCAACCATTTTCAGGCTTTCTACCTTTAGCATATTGTGAAGTCAATTCAATAGATGAAGGGAAGCTATTCATAAAATCAGCTCCTATACTTACAATTGACTTTGCCTTTGATAAATCATAAGTCGGCAATGCTTCAACACCGAAACTTTCTTTATTAGCTTCTAGCATTCCACTAGCAGAAACTGCATCGTAAGAAACATGTTGAATATCTGCTGAAGGATTTGCTGCTACAAAGTCAGCGACTAATTTCTTAGTAGATGGACTAGAGATAGTATTTGTTAATATTCTAACTTTTCCACCATTCGCCAAAACAGAAGCTAATTGCTCTTTAACAACAGCATCAAACTTTGACCAGCTTACTTCTTCTCCTGCAATTTGGGGAGCTCGATACCTTTTTTCATCGTATAAAGAAAGTACAGATGAATTAATTCTAGCATTAATAGCCCCATTTGTTAATGGAGACTGTTTATTCCCCTCAATCTTAATTGGACGACCTTCTCTTGTTTTCACAACAATGTCGCAATAATCAAATCCGTCAGAATAACTAGTAGCAAAATAATTTGCCACCCCCGGGTTTGTTTTATCTCCTTTTATAACATGAGGGATAACCTTATTTACAGGTGCTTCACACGCTGCAAGCGACGCGGCAGCTACTCCAAATCCTAAATACTTTAAGAAATCTCTTCTACTTGTACTTGAATTCTCTAGCAAACTTTCATCACCCAAAAAGTCTTCAGCAGGCAATAGCTCGTTAAACTCCTTTGATTTTCCTTCTTGAAAGACTGGAGAGTCATTTAACTCTTCAACCCCTTTCCAATATTTTTTATTATTTGACATAAGCTTTATACTGCTTCTTGTTAAATCTTAATAATGACACTTTCCACACTCAATACCTCCCAATTCAGAAACGGTAATTGTACCGTCTTCTAAATATTGTTTTTTAAGTTCTTCAGGAAGCCTCTCATGAATTTCATCGTAATACCCATTACCCGCCATTTGAACTTTCGTTTCTCTATGACAGTTAATACACCATCCCATTGTTAATTCAGCATGCTGCTTTCCAACTGTATATTCCTCAACAGGACCGTGACATTTTTGACAGGCAATCTTACCAACCGTTACATGTTGTGAGTGATTAAAATATACATGATCCGGTAAATTATGCACTTTCACCCATTTGATTGGTTTCTGATTTGGACCATATGTCTTAGTAACTGGGTCAAAATCTAAGGCTGCATAAATTTTACCAATTTCTTCCTTCCCATATTCAGGACCTTCCTGTATATATGTATGACAATTCATACATAAGTTAGGAGAAGGTATTCCTGCTGTCTTAGAATAACTAGCACTATTGTGACAATAATTACAATCAATTCCATTAGTTCCTGCATGCAACTTGTGTGAGAACTTAATTGGTTGTTCAGGTTCATATCCTTGAAAAACACCAACACCAAAAGCTGAATCCCAACCACCTTTTGCAAAGAGAGCTAGACAAACAATTCCCAATAATGCAAAAACTGTTTTATTATTTGCTACAGTAATCAATAACGCCTGAGTCATTGTAGTCTCTTCAGGCATCTCCTCACCAGCATCCCTAGCCTTAGCTGCAGTAAATATATATTGAACTTTTCTAAGAATTATAACAAGAATCAGAAACAAAACAATTATTCCAGCTATAGTATAACCAGACATTTCACTACTTTCTTCAGCCATAGCCACATCTCCCCCTCCAGGGACTTCCTTTACAGGCGGAATGTATGCTGCAACATAATCCATAATAGCATCTATCTGAACATTTGTTACTGGTTGAGCTGGCATCTCCACCTTAGCATATTGCTCATAAACTGTAATTGCTTGCTCGTCACCCGAAGCGATTAAAGCTTTAGAATTCTTAATCCACTTGTACAACCACTCTCTTTCATACTTATCATAAACACCTGCCAATCCAGGGCCAACCAATTGATTGGAGCCGGGGCTATGACAAGAAGCACAGTAGCTTTTGAATAATTTTTCTCCATCCTGAGCCTGAAGTGTACTTGTAGAGACACTAAAAGCCAGCAATAAAGAAAACAAACTAAGAAAATATGTGGTTGGCTTTTTGAATGATATTACGTTCATATTTAGCTAATTAGGTTTTTTCTAGTAAACCGTTTTTAAGGCAAACTCATTTTTTACCGGTCGCAAATTTAACCACAACTCCCATTCTTGGCGAATGAATAAGCTAAAATTAACCTCGAGTAGGCTAATTTAGAATGCTTCTAAATAATCTAAATTTTTGTTAATTCGAACAAAAATTAGTTGGCATGAACTTGGTTATCTTTGCTTCAAATTAATCTACCATGAGATTTCTATATTTTATTGTTTGTGCCTTATTTCTTACCCCTACTTCTGCTCAAGAGCTGAATCGTTTGGAGTTAGAAGAGAATAATGTCGAAAGTGAGATTTCGAATGATTCGATTGATGTTCTAGTTAACGATTCAACAACTACTCTTATTGGTTTAGTAGAAAAGAAAGATGAAAGAATAGACTTATTAATAGAAGATTACACCAAGAATAAAAAAATTAGTGGATATCGAATTCAAATTTTCGCTAGCTCTAATAATCGTTGGGAAGCTGTAAAAGCAAGATCTGGATTTTTAAAAAAATACCCAGAGGAAAAGAGCTATTTAATCTACCAAGCTCCCAACTATAAAGTCCGAATTGGAGATTATACTAGCCGCCTAATGGCTCACAAACATTTAGAATTAATCAAAATTGATTTTTCTTCCGCATTTATTGTAACAGACGAAATTGATCCTCAAATTAAGTAAGGCACTTAATATATGGCTCCATAGTTCAAGGGATAGAATAATAGTTTCCTAAACTGTAGATCTAGGTTCGAGTCCTAGTGGAGTCACTTTTAAATCTAAGTTTAAACAGATCGTTTAACTTTTATTTACCCAATTCTAGGTCTAACTATATATAGATCATTGTAATCAAAAGCTAAGATACCATCTATCTATTCTCTGATGGCTATCCAGATCAGTTTGGTGGATTAAAAGATAAAAAATATTCCTATTCAAGGTTTAGAGAAACTTTGATGTCAATTCATCATTATCAACCAACTAAGCAAAAATAAATACTTCTTTCGAAACTCAAAAATGGGAAGGGGAGCAAGAACAAACAGATGATGTTTGCATATTAGGTATCAAATTTGATTAAGCTATTTCCTCCTCTCTTCAAAGAAAATCTGCAATAAGTCCTTACAATCATCTTCCATTATATTTCCTAAAATTTCAGTTTTAGGATGAAACAACTGTCTTTTATTAATGGCTTCCTGTCTTGGGCGTTCATCTTTCGCTCCAAAAACAATTTTTTTCAGTTGCGTCCAATAAGAAGCTCCTGCGCACATCACACATGGCTCGAGTGTTACATAAAGCGTACATTCTTTTAGATACTTCCCACCTAAAAAGTCAGCCGCCGCGGTAAACGCTTGCATTTCTGCATGAGCTGTTACATCATTTAAGGTCTCCGTTAAATTATGTGCTCGAGCAATTACTCTAAACTCATGGACTACCACTGCACCAATTGGAATTTCCCCTTTATTAAATGCCAAATTTGCCTCGTTTAAGGCTTGTTTCATAAAATAGTTATCGTCGAATGGTTGAATCATAATTGAATTTGGAAAATAGAATGTGAAATTAACGAAAGAGACTAAGTTGATGATTACACTCTTTTGCAAATACAATACAAAGATTGCCTTTTCCGATATGGCTTCATAGCAATGACTTTCCTAATTTCGCACAAAATTTACAGAATGCTAAGAACACATACCTGCGGAGAGTTAAGAATTGATAACCTAAATGATACTGTTAAATTATCTGGATGGGTGCAAAAGTCAAGAGATTTAGGTGGGTTAACTTTTGTTGATCTAAGAGATCGTTATGGAGTTACTCAGCTTACTTTCAATATGGACGATAATCCAGGGTTGTGTGAAAAAGCAAGAGAGTTGGGACGAGAGTTTGTTATCCAAATTGAAGGAAAAGTAATAGAAAGGAGTAGCAAGAACAATAAAATGCCAACTGGAAACATTGAGATCGTTGTTGAACAATTGAATGTATTAAATGCTGCACAAACTCCTCCATTTACCATTGAGGAAGACACTGATGGTGGAGAAGAGTTAAGAATGAAGTATCGCTACCTCGATTTAAGGAGAAAGAGTGTCCAAGAAAAATTATTCTTAAGACACCAATTGGCTAAGGAGGTTAGAAATTATTTAGACAGCGATCAATTTATTGAGGTAGAAACACCTGTACTAATTAAATCGACACCCGAAGGTGCCAGAGATTTTGTAGTACCCTCTCGTATGAACGGAGGACAGTTTTATGCATTGCCACAGTCACCACAAACTTTTAAGCAATTATTAATGGTAGCGGGCTTCGATCGTTACTTTCAAATTGTAAAATGCTTTAGAGATGAAGACTTAAGAGCAGACAGACAACCTGAGTTTACTCAAATTGACTGCGAAATGACTTTCGTAGAGCAGGAAGATATATTGAACACCTTTGAACAAATGATGCGTCATTTATTCAAAACTGTAAAAGGGGTTGAGTTAAAAGATTTCCCTCGAATGGATTATGCAGATGCCATGAGATTATATGGTTCTGACAAACCAGATATCCGTTTTGGAATGAAATTTCATGAGTTGAATAATTTAACTCAAAACAAAGGATTCAAAGTATTTGATGAGTCGGAATTAGTCGTTGGTATTTGTGCCAAAGCTTGCGCTTCATATAGCAGAAAACAATTGGATAAATTAACTGATTTTGTAAGACGCCCTCAAGTTGGCGCCAAAGGATTGGTTTATGTTAAGTCGAACGAAGATGGAACATTAAAATCTTCGGTAGACAAATTCTACAGCGAAGAAGACTTGAGAGAATGGGCTGAGGAAATGGGAGCTGAAAAAGGCGACTTATTATTGATTATTTCAGGAGATAAAAACAAAAGTCGTTCTGCCATGAGCGAATTAAGACTTCACATGGGTAGTGAATTAGGGTTAAGAGATGCAAGCACATTTGCTCCTCTTTGGGTGACAGATTTTCCATTATTAGAATGGGATGAAGAATCTGAAAGATTCCATGCCATGCATCATCCATTCACATCTCCTAAAGCGGAAGACTTTCACAAGTTAGCAACTGCACCAGGAGAAGTAAGAGCTAATGCTTATGACATGGTAATTAATGGAGTAGAAATAGGCGGTGGATCTATTCGAATTCACGACAAGACTACACAACATAAAATGCTACAATTACTTGGTTTTAGCGAAGAAGAAGCTAAGGCCCAATTTGGCTTTTTAATGGATGCGTTCGAATATGGTGCGCCACCACATGGTGGTATTGCTCTCGGCTTTGACAGAATGTGTGCTCTTTTTGGAGGTTCAGATTCTATACGAGATTACATTGCATTCCCGAAAAACAATAGTGGAAGGGATGTAATGATTGATGCTCCTGCTCCAGTAAGCGAAGAACAATTAGACGAACTTTCCTTACGCTTAAAACCTAAAAAATAGGTCTATCATATAGATCATTATCTTTAACTTCTAAACTATTTGCATGATACACTCAATGACTGGCTACGGAAAAGCCGAAGGAATAATTGGCAATAAAAAGGTTACCGTTCAGCTAAAATCATTGAACAGCAAGCAAGCAGACATTAGCGTTAAAGTTCCTTCTATTTTTAAAGAGTTTGAATTAACGATTAGAAAACAACTCTCTACTGCTCTTCAAAGAGGAAAGATAGAGCTTTACCTCAATTATGAGGCAGCTGAAAAAGATTCAAAATATGAGATTGACGAAGTACTTTTTGAACGTTATTATCATCAGCTTCACGAACTCAACGAAAAATTCAGCTTAGACGATTCAACTGTACTTCAAAACATTTTAAAGATGCCAGAAATCCTTAAAAGTAAAGAAGAAGAGATTGAAAACGATTCTGATGGATTAACTGAATTAGTAAGCAATGCAATTGAAGCAATTAACTCTTTTAGAATAGATGAGGGGAAAACATTAGAGGCTGATTTACAGAGCCATATTTTGGAAATTGACCAGTTGCTTACTGACGCTTTAAAGTATGAAGGGGAGCGCGCGCAAACTGTTCGAACTCGCTTAGAAGCAAATTTAGCTGAAGCACAACAAACAGAAAAGATTAATGCGGACCGTTTTGAACAAGAAATGATTTACTACTTGGAGAAGTATGATATTTCTGAAGAGAAAGTTCGCCTAAAGGCACATTGCGATTACTTTATTGCAACAATGAAAGATTCTGCAGGTCAGGGCAAAAAGCTAGGATTCATCTCTCAAGAAATTGGTAGAGAAATTAACACGCTAGGGTCAAAAGCTAACCATGCACAAATGCAAAAATTAGTTGTTCAAATGAAAGATCAACTTGAAAAAATTAAAGAACAAGTGCTAAACGTACTGTAATGAATAAATGCATCATTTTTTCAGCACCCTCAGGAGCAGGTAAAACCACCATAGTTCGAAGATTATTAAAAGAGAACTTTCCATTAGAATTTTCCATTTCTGCTGCGACAAGAGAAAAAAGGGAGAATGAGGAAGATGGAAAAGATTACTATTTTTTATCCATCGAAGATTTTAAAAACAAAATAGAAAAGGACAAATTCATTGAATGGGAAGAAGTCTATCCTGACCATTTCTATGGAACGCTGCAAGCAGAAATAGATCGTATCTGGGAAAGCGGTAAAGCGGTTATTTTTGATGTGGATGTTGTCGGAGGAATTAACTTAAAAAAATTTTTCGGAGATGATGCACTTTCTATCTTTGTAATGCCTCCTAGTATATATGCTTTAGAAGAAAGGCTGCGCGGCAGAGCAACAGAAACAGAAGAGCGAATTGCGAAACGATTAGGAAAAGCCAAACAAGAATTAATTACTGCAGATCAATTCGACTACGTAGTGTTAAACGATGAGTTGGAAAAAGCGGTTGAAGGAGCAAAATTCATTGTCAATAAATTCTTAGCATCATGAAAATTGGACTCTTTTTCGGAACGTATAATCCAGTACATGTAGGGCATATGGTTATTGCCAACTATATGGTAGAGTTTACTGACTTAGATCAAATTTGGCTGGTTGTGACCCCTCAGAATCCCTTCAAGACAAAAGAATCTATGTTAAAAGATTATGACCGTCTTCACTTAATGCAATTGGCCATTGGGAATGATACTCGTTTGAAAGCTTCAAATATTGAATTTGACTTACCCCAGCCTAATTATACTGTCGACACATTAGTTTATTTGAAAGAGAAATTTCCTGACAAGCAATTTTCTCTTATTATGGGAGCCGATAACCTCAACCATTTTCATAAATGGAAAAATCACAATGTAATTCTAGAAAACCATGATTTGTACGTTTACCCAAGAATGGCCTCAAACGACGGCGGTGACTTACGTCAACATTTCAAGGTAAATTATGTGGAAGCTCCTGTCATGAAAATCTCATCCTCTTTTATCAGAAAGGCAATTACTGAAGGAAAAGACGTGAGCCATTATATGCCTTCTAAAGTCGCTGAATATGTAGAAGAAATGAATCTGTACCGATAATTTATTTTTTCTAATTGTTAATGAGAAAAAAGAAGAAAAAGACAGGGTTAGTCTTATCTCCTAAAGAAAAAATTTCACTTTCCTTATTGCACTAATTGTTTGTTACTTTTTACATGACACCTTTTGGGCTTTCTAAAGCATTGAGTCCGACGATCGTTATTTTGCCTATGCATTTAAATTCAATAATTAACGTAAATAATCATCTTAACTTTCTATAAAAAAGAGTATTTATTTACAACACTAAAAGAGGAGAAAATTTTTACCAAAATATTAGGTGTACTGTTTTTTACTATGCAGGGATTCTCATTCTCTTATTTTAGTTTTGGTTTAATAGCAATTACAGTATGGGGCCATGTTAACAAATAGAACTACAAAGCAATTCATCAGAAGTATTTTATTGTGAAATATATGAATTTCAACAAGAAGAAATTAATAGCCGAGGTAAACACAATAAAGTTTTCTTCCACTTTCAAGGAAACTCAGAATTAATCGAATTTACTTCATTCTCATTACTTAAGTATAACCAATCAGGTCCTAAACAGTATTTCCTTAAAATAACCGCTACGAAAGGGCTCTGGTCTTATTATATAGTTGATAAAAAAGTTATTCCAAAAAAATCAAAACATCCGTCCTAACTCCTCTTTGAATCCAACCGAGCTGTTCTTAAATCTTAGTTCAATTTCAAGAATCTCTACAATAAATAGTCGTTATTTTATCTCCCCGCTATTTTCGAATAAATATCTAAACTGATAAATTCGCCGTCTTTTATTTCACAGTCCTGCATCGTCCCTTCTAAATTGAATTTTAATTTCGCAAGCGCCTTCTTACAATTTGAGTTTTTAGTCTCCACAAATCCTTCTATTCTATGCAGAGCAATAGTATTAAATGCATAATTATATATAAGAGGTATCGCTTCAGTCATGAATCCTTTCCCCCAATTGTCTGGCAGCAACCAAAATCCAATTTCAGCTTTTTTGTTTTCCTTACTCAAGTCGTTTAAGCCGCCTGCACCAAGAAATTTTCCATCACTTTTTGAGCAAACAGCCCACCAAATCCCATTTCCGTTTTTTTCAAGGTCTGCAAACCAAAGCATTTGCTCTTTCGTTGCTTCCATACTATCGAAACTGATGCCGTAATACTTTATGATATCGGGGTGAGAAAGACCTTTAAAGACACTCTCTAAATCTGAATCGACAAATTTTCTTAGAATGACTCTTTCAGATTCTAGAATCGGAAATACTTTTTTCATTTTATGTTCATCTCTTATTTAAAGATTACAATATAAAATTAATCTGTTGGACT
The DNA here is from genome assembly GCA_016763995.1 of Flavobacteriales bacterium. Lineage (GTDB taxonomy): Bacteria > Bacteroidota > Bacteroidia > Flavobacteriales_E > Vicingaceae > NORP294. Next base: position 9,854 of record JAESST010000051.1, read on the forward strand.
TCCGAAAGTTTTCACTTTTACTCTTTTCCTCTTCTCAACTATAAAGAAAGAAACGTAGATGCCAGCTTGTTCTTGGGTTAGCGTTACAGGAATGTTGTTACGAGTCAAGCTATATCGATTCGTTAGAACTTTACTGTCCATCATAATTTCGTAATCTCCATTAGGCATATAAAATTCGAATCTTCCTTTAACGTTAGTCAGGGTTTCATAGATTTTCCCGTTATTAGTTGCTGTAATCTTAATTCTAGACAAGTCGAATTGCTTTGTAGTGTCTGCAATCGCTATTTTTTGACGATCCAAAACAACATCTCCATAAACTTTTATTCCTCTTGTGAAAGGGAGGTAGTAAGTTCCCTTTGTTAAAACTAAGAGCGAGTCCTCTACATTCGCAAACCAAGTCTTTAAATCATTTAAGGAAAATACGTTGAGCAGGTGTTTTCCAACCCCAATATTTTTAATCGAGGCTGCGCCTTCATCGTTTGTAATGACTTCAATTCCATTCAATCGAATAACCACATCTTCTATTTCGGGCTCATCTTTTTCTTTTATTCCATTCCCATTGATGTCATAAAAAGAAACCAAATCAATGTTTACAGAATTCTTCTGTACAAAAGGAATTGGTATACCGAACTCCTTTCGAATAGATGCTCCAACGTTTATATCATTCGTGTACGTTCGCTCTGGCTCATCAAAATTGTTAAACCCTAGTGTATCGGAATTTGACTCAAATTTGAATTTACGGGTACCAAACGTATAATTTACTCTTGCACTAAATCTCCACCCAGAATTCGTATAGTAATAGATCTCCGGAAACACACCAACTGCATGATTCGAAATGGTGTTATCATAATTGTAAATTAAATTTGACTCCAGTATGAAGTGCCTGTTTTTCAATTGATATTGATTCTGTAAGGAAAATCTTAGATTTTGAGGAGTTATACCCCTATTAATTTGATTCTGGATACTTGACACCGAAAACACTCCATAATTATAACGTGAAGTAAAACTCCAAACCCTGTATCGAATGATAGAATTAAATTGAAGAGTGAAATACTCACGTTTAAAGAGCTCATTCGACAATGGTTTCGTGTACCCTGCACGAATCGAAAAACTACTTAAATAATTATTCTTTAGATCAAAAGCAGAATATCGCATGCTCACCCCTCGAGAAGCTAAACGTGAAACAAAGGTATTTCTATAATCATAAAACAAGCCTGGCTGAATAGAACCACCTTCTGTATTTGTAGAGAAGATTAATGTGTTTGATAAAATCTCTTGCTGAAAGAACAACTTATCTGAAAAGCTACTGTAGCTTTTCATTTTTTGGTAATTATTCGCAATGTATACATCCCAACCTTCGCCCAACTTTAAGCTTGATCTGTGATTAAAACTTTGTCGCTCTAATTGTCCAAAACTAAAATTTCTATCATTATACCTTCCTCCAAGGTTTACTCTCAATCTTTTATTAAAGAAGCTAGTCGAATAATTTGCTCCTAGTAAAAACCCTGAAACTGGCCCTTGATCTGAAGAGTTGTTCTCCTTACGAAGAGTGGACACTCCCAGTAAGTTGAAAAAGTGTTTTTGAAATAAACTTACTCTAGATTGTAAAGAGAAAGAGTTAATCCGTCGATCTCTCAGGTAATCATTCTGCTGCCCTGCCTTCCCTGTAAAACTAAAATATCTATTTACCCGATATTGATGGCTTATTCCAAAAGATTCACTGTTGGCCTTTCCTGAAAAGCCTGGTGCTCTTAAATAGAAAACAGAAGTCCTATTTGCATCATTTATGGCATAGGAAATCTTCGCTCCTTTCCCTACGGCGGCAATTCCAATAATGTTACTACTGGTTTGACCCAGTTCTACTGTCTTATTATGATCAAAATACCCAATGTACCATGGCGAATTCTGAAGGTAAGTATTTGTGTAGAAATTATTCGAATAGTTCAGCTGCGCAAAATAAGAAAGGCTTGCTGTTTGATTCAATTGCTTAAACCCCCTAAAGTTTAAAGACATAAAAACGTTTTCATCTAATATATTCTGAACGTTCGCCTCAACGACTAACGGTAATGATGAATAACTAAAAGGCCGAGCTTTAATCTGATTCGGCAGCTTAATAAAACTTACTTTATTCCCCTTTTTAAAAGCACTTCCTCCAGCGGTTTTTGGTTCACTGCTATTAATAAACATGTTATATCTTCTGTAGCTCAAACTTGAATTTGGGAGGTAAGTATTAGATGATATTTTTCGGTAATTTCTAATCTTTTCCGATATGACCGAAGCAACATAAGTCAGGTTCGTATCTTTACCTCTTTCGATTCCAAATGTAAAATTGGGATCTTTTACAATATTATCGTTGGTGTCTTTTAAGAGAAGGTTATTGTTAATCGCTTTATAGCTAACAAAAATATCCTGCTTGCTATTCCCTGTGTTGTATATGTTCAGGTTAAAACGTTTAGAGGTTTCATCATTCTTAAAGTAATAGGTAGAGCTAGGTTCCACGTTTATCTCCCAAGAAATCCTCTTTTTAGTTTTTATAGTGAAAAAATTGTTCCCTATTTGTCTATTGTATTCATCTAAAATGAATGCATTAATAACTACTTCTGTATTAGAATTAATCAATTTACTAGGCACTATTATAATTGGAGCAAACAAGGTATCTCCTGGCGCCAAGGTATACTGATCGTCAAAATCAATGGACTTCCAATCTCCTGGTCTTAAAAATTCTATGGTAAAGCGAAGGGTATCATCTGAGTTATTAAATACCTTGAGAATATTCGAAATAATTTCCCCCTTCTCAATTTCAATGTTGATCTTATTAAATCGTGTTAAAATTTTATTATCAACTCCAATGGCAAACTTATTACTTACAGAGTGAGTAGAATCCTTTTGAGAATAGGATGTAAGCGTTAAGCCACTCATTGCGATTAACAGCAACAAGGAATATAAAAGCCTCGATCTTATTGCAGATAAATGTAAAATAATTAAGGGTTTTCTTCTAGGTGAAAGTTTACATTCAATTGATAGAGTCCGGGATTAAAAGAGAAACTTGGAACTACACGAATGTCAATATCAAAATTAAATTCATCGTAATTCGTTAAATAACTTCCTGGTCCATTCACGTTATCTACACAACTCCCCGAAGGTGTCACTGCCAACATTGGTTCAATAATATTAATGAGATCTCCGTTGTTCGTGAAGGTTTGATACACTCCGTCCATGGGTGAAGTTGTGCAAGAATTTCTAACTCTTACTTGTAAAATACCAATAGTCGGATTGGCACCTAAGCCTCCTCCATCTTGCGCTAGTTCTTCCCATTCTGTGCCAGCAGTTCCTCCTCCAGGATTATTATTGACTGTCATGATTAAACTCCAAGAACACAAAGGGTCGACAACAGCTAAATCTTCAACACGCACCCTAACTCTTGCAACTCCATTTAGAGAAATACCTCCATTGTATTTCGAAAACGTGTCGAATGTTAAAATTTGACTCACTGTTGTGTTTTCATCAATTTCAACATGTCCACAATGAATTTGCGCACTTAAATTGAACATTGTAAACAAAGAAAGCAGAAAAAGGATAAGTGTTTTGATAGGTTTCTTTTTTAATTATAAAAGGGTGTGAAACTTATTCCACACCCTTCTAACACTAACAATAATTTTTATTGATCTTCTAGTAATATATACTGAACATACATAGTATATACACCTGGTTCTGCATAAGCTCCTGCACCATTTACAGTAACAATATCTTCAAAAGTAGCACCATCTGCATCAGCAGCCATAGGAAATACAGCAGGTAAGCCTGGTAAAATTCTATAGTCAATTGCATAATAATAATCAGAAGTAATTCCTGTTTGAGTCAAATAACTTCCACCTGGTAAGAAATCATCTCCAGCTACTCCTGAAGTACCTGAATGACCTCCAATGTATTTGTCATTTGCTGTTGGAGGTGTATTTGTACCACCATTTACATATAAACTATTTCCTGCACTTGGAGTTGTAGCAGGAGATAATGCTTGATTGTAATCAGAGAATGCTCCTGTAGCAGCTCCGTCTCCATTATTTGCTTGAGATTGTCTCAACTCTAATAAACTTAAAGGCAAGTTTGGAATTGCATTTGGGTTATTGTTTCCATAATCAATTTGCTGATCCCAAAATTCAGGCCCGTTCGTTCCTGTTGAACGACCTACAGCATATAAATCCCAACTTACAGTTGAACTTACTTTTAAAATAGTCGGTAATCTTCGAAGAGTTTAAAGGAACCGGAAACTCGGAAGTCGTCTTGGATCGCAAGCTCGCCGACCGCCGCCTCTTCCCGGCCTTCGACATCAATCGCTCAGGGACTCGCAAAGAGGAGCTTCTGCTGGATGAAGACACGCTGAATAAGGTCTGGATTCTCCGCAAGGTCCTAGCCCCTCTCTCCGCAGTAGACGCAATGCAGCTCCTCTACGACAAACTCATGGCAACGAAATCCAACAAAGATTTCCTCAAGTCCATGGAACTCTC
>JAESST010000052.1 GCA_016763995.1 Flavobacteriales bacterium
GGGGCATTGTTTATAAACTATACTGGACATGGGGGAGAGACAGGATGGACAGGAGAGAGAGTGCTTGGCATTTTAGAAATTACAGGCTGGGAAAACCTGAATAATCTTCCTGTTTTTATTACTGCAACTTGCGAGTTTAGCAGATTTGACGATCCTCTTAGAACTTCTGGTGGAGAATTAGTATTGCTCAACCCTAAAGGAGGAGGTATTGGTTTAATGACTACTACTAGGCTAGTTTTTTCTAGTCCAAATTATTTAATGAATAGAACTTTTTATGATAAGGTGTTTGATAAAAAAGCGAATGGAGATGTGAAGCGTTTGGGAGATATCTTTTTAGAGGTCAAAAATTTCAATGCATATTCTCCAAATTCTAGAAACTTTTCACTTCTTGGAGATCCTGCTATTCGGATGGCAATACCAAAAGAAAATGTGATTACGACTACTATTAATGGACAAGCAGTTTCTCAAACAGATACCCTAAATGCCTTATCTGAGGTGACCATTACAGGGATTATTGCAGATAACAATGGGAATAGAATTACCGACTTCAATGGCTTTGTTTATCCTACCGTTTTTGATAAAGTTGAAATAAAGAGTACGCTGAATAATGATGGTGGAGGGGTTTTTAAATTTGAAACAAGAGATAGACGGATATTCAAGGGAAAGGCAACTGTAACAAATGGGGATTTTTCATTCACTTTTGTTGTGCCAAAGGATATTTCTTACAGTTTTGGAACAGGTAAGATTTCATATTATGCGGAAAACCAGCAGGTAGATGCTAATGGTTATTCTCAAGACTTTATAATTGGAGGTAGTAATCCAAATGTTGTTGAAGATAATGAAGGTCCGGAAATGGAACTTTATATGAATGATGAAAGTTTTGTTTTCGGAGGGATAACTGATAATAACCCTAAGCTTCTTGTGAAATTAGATGACGACCAAGGAGTAAATACAGTAGGAAGTGGTATAGGGCATGATTTGGTAGCAATTCTAGATGAAAACACAAAAGATGCTTTTATTTTAAATGACTATTATGAAGCATCCGTCGATGACCATACAAAAGGAATTGTGAATTTTCCATTCAGTGAACTTTCTGAAGGGAAACACGTGCTTCGAGTTAAGGCGTGGGATGTAGCAAATAATTCATCTGAAAAATCTATTGAATTTAATGTTGTTAAAGACAGAGTGGTTAAAATAGAAAATTTAGTTAATTACCCAAATCCATTTAGCACGAATACCGAGTTTATCTTTCAGCACAATCAAGCTGGAGTCGTTTTGGATATTAAATTAGAAGTATTTACTATCTCAGGAAAACTTGTAAAATCTATTGATAAGATGATTGTGAATGAAGGCTTTGTCTCTAGAGATATTAGATGGAATGGGAGAGATGAATTTGGAGATAGAATTGGTAAGGGAGTCTACATGTACAAACTGAAAATTCGATCGGCAAATGGGTCTACTTCCGAAAAGTATGAAAAGCTAGTTATTCTATAAGTTAGCGTCTCAAATTCCCATATTTAGTTTATTATATTTGCACCTTTGAAAATTTCCCCCTTGAGTATAAAAAAGATAAAGACATTCTCTGCTATTGCTATTGCCTTAGTATTTTCGACTAGCTCTGTTGCACAAAACACAGTGAACTCGAAGGAGGCTCAGACAGAGGCCGAATTAAATACAATCACAACTGCAGTTCCTTTTTTGCTTATATCTCCCGATTCAAGATCAGGAGCCTTAGGTGATGCAGGAGTATCAACTTCTCCTGATTTAAGTTCTATTCATTGGAACCCAGCAAAGTCGGCCTTTTTGGAAGGGGATGGTGGTTTTTCGATGAGTTATTCACCATGGTTGAGAAATCTTGTAGGAGATATTAGTTTGGCTCATATAACTGGGTATTACAGAGTAAATAAAATTTCTGTTGCGAGTGCTTCTCTAAGATACTTTTCATTGGGAGATATCACCTTTACAGATATTAACGGACAAGTAACGGGGAATTTTAAACCAAATGAATTTGCATTTGATGTATCATATGGGCTTCAGTTGTCGCGAGAATTTTCTTTTGGAATGGCATTTCGTTACATTAATTCGAACTTAACAAATGGGCAAAATGTTCAAGGAACAGCAACGCGTGCAGCGCAGTCTGTATCTGCTGATGTTTCAGCTTATTGGTTTAAAGATGATTTGACAATTTCTGATTATGACGCAACGTTCAGAGCAGGAGTAAACCTTTCTAACATTGGAGCTAAGATGTCATATTCAGATAATGATGAGAATGACTTTTTACCTACGAATCTTCGCCTTGGATCATCACTTCAATTAGATTTTGATGATTATAATTCAATGACTTTTATTTTAGAGGCAAACAAATTGTTAGTTCCTACTCCTCCAACTTATTTAACGGATTCTACAGGAGGAATTGCTGTTGATGCAGGAGGTAACCCAATTATTGTGTCAGGGAAAGACCCCGACGTTAGTGTTGCAAGTGGAGTATTTGGCTCTTTTAACGATGCGCCTGGAGTTGTAACTTCTGTTAATGAGGATGGATCAGGAGCTGTTGTAGAAGGTGGCAGTGTATTTAGAGAAGAGTTGAGTGAAGTAACTTTATCGGCTGGAATAGAATATTGGTATGATCAACAAGTTGCGGTTCGTTTAGGATATTTCTATGAAAATCCATTGAAAGGAAATCGTCAATATTTAACCGCAGGGCTTGGCTTAAAGTTAAGCGTTTTCTCTTTGGACATGTCTTACTTAATTGGGAATTCGCAAACGAATCCACTAGCAGGTTCTGTCCGCTTTACGCTAGGATTTACGTTTGATGAATTTGCAAAACAAAACAAAGATTAAGTATTGTGAAAGTTCGAGTTGGATTTGGATTTGATGTTCATCAATTAGCAGATGGAGAAGATTTTATTTTAGGAGGAGTGCACATTCCTCATCTAAAAGGAACGTTTGGCCATTCTGATGCAGATGTTCTAATTCACACCATTTGCGATGCTTTGTTAGGTGCGGCTAATCTCAGAGATATAGGATTTCATTTTCCTCCAACAGATAATAAATACAAAGGGATCGATAGTAAAATTTTGTTGAAGGATGTAGTACAACTTTTAGCAGATAAAGGGTATAAAATTTCGAATATCGATTCAACTATAGCGCTGGAGAAACCTAAAGTGAATCCACACATTCCTGCAATGAAAAAAGTATTGGCAGAATGTATGAATATTGATGAAGATGATTTATCAATTAAAGCAACAACGACTGAAAGAATGGGTTTTGAAGGAAGAGAAGAAGGTGTCTCTGCTTATGCTACCGTATTAATCTACAAGGATTAATTAGAAATCTCTTTTTGTTTACCTTTCCAATTAAAGATTGTTACATGAAAAAGAATCATACTATTTCAATTCAATATCATTCTTATTTATCTAAAGAAGAACTTTCTAAAAAAGATCAGCTTTTGTTAAATAAGGCAGTTCAACTATCACAAGACGCTTATGCTCCTTATTCAGCGTTTAATGTTGGAGCAGCAGTGCAGCTTAAAAACGGAGAAGTTGTAGGAGGATCTAATCAGGAAAATGCAGCTTATCCTTCTGGCTTATGTGCAGAAAGGGTAACAATGTTTGCAGCCTCGGCTAACTTTCGAGATGTAGAAATGGAGTGTATTGCGATTTATGCAGGTTCAGATACAACAGCCCAAAAACAAATTTCTCCATGCGGTTCTTGTCGGCAAGTAATGAGTGAGTATGAAGTAAAACAAAGAAAAGAAATACGTGTTTTGTTGATGAATGCAGGGGGAGAAGTTTGGGAGTTTTTAAGTTGTGGAGACCTGCTTCCGTTGGCCTTCGATTTTACGGCTTTGAAAAAGAAATAGGATAGTAAAAAAGCTAAAGCTTTTATCATAAATTTGTCAACCACATTTTTGATCAATTATGGCAAAGACAACTACAAGTAAGGTAGCTCCAAAGAGTGCTGCAAAGACATCAAAGTTTGACAAGAAGACCTACATGAAGTGGTATGAGTCAATGTTGTTGATGAGAAAATTCGAAGAGAAAGCTGGTCAATTATATATTCAGCAAAAAATTCGTGGATTCTGTCATTTATATATTGGACAAGAAGCTCTTGTTGCCGGAGCAGTTTCTGCTACAAAACCTACAGATAGTTACATTACGGCCTATAGAGACCATGCGCATCCAATTGGATTAGGTATGGATCCAAAGTATGTGATGGCTGAATTGTATGGGAAAGAAACAGGATGTACGAAGGGAAAGGGAGGATCTATGCATATGTTTAGCAAAGAGTTAAATTTCTTTGGAGGACATGGTATTGTTGGAGGCCAAATTCCATTAGGAGCAGGTATTGCATTTGCCTATAAATATAAAGGAAACGATAACGTTACTTTATGTTATATGGGGGATGGAGCAGTTCGTCAAGGAGCTTTTCATGAGGCATTAAATATGGCGATGAATTGGAAATTGCCTGTAATTTTTATCATTGAGAATAACTACTATGCAATGGGAACTGCCGTTGATAGAGTTTCAAATGTTACGGATTTGCATAAAATGGCAGACGGTTATTTAATGCCAAACGAGCAAGTAGATGGAATGGCTTGTGAACCTGTTCATGAAGCAATTGAGAGAGCGGTTACAAGAGCAAGAAAAGGAGAAGGGCCAACGTTGTTGGAAATGAGAACTTACCGATACAAAGGCCACTCTATGTCAGATCCTGCAAAATATCGAACAAAAGAAGAGCTAGAAGAATACAAAAATCTAGATCCAATTGAAAGTGCTTTAAACGTAATCAAGAAAAAAAGTACGCTACTGAAGCGGAAATAAAGGAAATTCAGGATAGAGTAAAGACTCAAGTTCAAGAATCAATAGACTTTTCAGAGTCTTCAGCTTTTCCTGATGCTTCTGAATTGTATAAGGATGTTTATGTTCAGGAAGATTACCCTTTCTTAAAAGACTAAAACCAAAGACAATATATTGTTATGGCGGAAATAATAAAAATGCCCAAGCTAAGCGACACCATGGAAGAAGGTGTAGTAGCAATATGGCATAAAAATGTAGGTGATACTGTAGAGGATGGTGAGTTGTTAGCCGATATCGAAACTGACAAGGCAACAATGGAATATGAATCATTCCAATCAGGTGTTATATTATATCAAGGAGTTAAAGCAGGAGATACTGCTGCTGTTGATTCTATTTTAGCAATTATAGGAGAGAAGGGAGAAGATTATTCTGCCTTGTTAGATGGTGCAAAAGCCATCCCTGCAAAAATGGAAGAAGCTTCAGCTGAAGAAAATAAAGAAGAAGCTGCTTCAGAAACAAAAAAGGACATTGATACATCTAGTATAAATGCTATGATTATTAAGATGCCTAAATTGAGCGATACCATGACAGAAGGTACTGTTGCAACTTGGGTTAAGAAGGTTGGAGATACAGTTGAGTCTGGAGAAATATTAGCTGAAATTGAGACGGATAAGGCAACCATGGAGTTTGAGTCTTTCGAAGATGGCGTTTTATTATACCAAGGAGTTGAAGAAGGAGCCTCTGCTGCAGTTGATACTGTATTAGGAGTCATTGGTGAAAAAGGGGCTGACTATCAAACATTGGTAGATGCATTTCTTAGCAATGGATCTGGCTCAGATAAAAAAGAAGAAGTAAAACAAGAGACTGTTAGTTCTCTATCACAAACACCTAATGAAGAGAAAGTAACCGCTCCTGTTGCAATGAATAATGCAGATGGAAGAGTAAAAATTTCTCCATTGGCTCAGCGTTTAGCTAAAGATAAAAAGATTGATATTGCTACTGTTAATGGATCAGGTGACGGAGGGAGAATTATCAAAAGAGATATAGAAAATTACCAACCGAAAGCACAAAGTACTGTAGTTACTAGTACAGCAGCTATTTCAGAATCATTTGAAGATAAGCCTGTTTCTCAAATGAGAAAGGTTATTGCAAAGCGTTTAGGAGAAAGCAAATACAGCGCTCCTCATTTTTATCTAACGATCGATATCGATATGGATAAAGCAATTGAGGCAAGAAAAGCAATTAACGAAATCCCTGATGTAAAAGTTTCCTTTAATGATTTAGTAATTAAGTCTGCTGCTGCTGCATTAAAAAAGCATCCAGCGATTAATTCATCTTGGTTAGGAGATAAGATTAGAACTTACTCTTACGTTCATATGGGTGTAGCTGTGGCTGTTGATGATGGTTTAGTAGTTCCTGTAGTTAAAAATGCAGATACAAAGCAATTGTCTCAAATAACAGCAGAAGTGAAAGACTTTGCAGGAAGGGCAAGAGAGAAGAAAATACAGCCAAATGAAATGGAGGGGAGTACTTTCTCTATTTCAAATCTTGGAATGTTCGGTATCGAAGAATTTACGGCAATCATTAATCCTCCAAATGCCTGTATTATGGCAATCGGAGCAATTCGTCAAGAGCCGGTAGTAAAAGACGGAGAAATTGTAGTTGGAAATAGAATGAAAGTGACCTTGTCATGCGATCATCGTGTGGTAGATGGAGCTAAAGGGTCAGAATTCTTAAAAACGTTTAAGATGTTTATGCAAAACCCGGTTACTATTTTAGGCTAAAGAATAATATTCAAATTATAAAGTAAAAAGCTCGACATTCAACTGTCGAGTTTTTTGTTTTAAGTTTATTTTGGACTACTCAACATTCAATCTCCCAACCATACTTATATGACCTGGATAGGTACAGATGTAGTGGTAAGAGCCCTTTGCAGGAGCATCAAATTCAACGGTAATCGTTTCTCCTATTTGTGCAATTTTGGTATAAGCAATTACTCTTTTGTCTTTTGGGACAAAATTATTTTTCTTCCCTGCTTTAATTCCTGCGCTTGAAATTTCAGCGCCACTGCCTAATTCAACTAGAACAAAGTTGTGAAGCATTCCTGCTGCTGAACTTTTATTTTCTAATGTTAATTTTATTCTCGTATTACTAGGAATAGAGAGTGTTGTGGGTTCAAAAGCAATTTCAGACATGCTTTCTCCAATTGCAGCGACTTTTATTTCTATTAGTTCTTTTTCTTCAACTACTTCTATACTCTCTTCCATTGCTTCTGCTTTTACTTCCGAAGGAGCATTGTCTTTTTTTACTTCAGCACCACACGCAAAGAATGATGTGATTGCTATAAAATATACTAATTTTTTCATGTGTTTTTCTTTCTAAGTTCTAGGCTTTTCTATGGGTCAAAGAAAGTATATTTATTTCGTGAAAAAACTCTTTCGACAAATTTTCTTGAGGATATTTAAACTGCTTGTTACACTAGTAGTGTTCAGTGTGATTTGGGTCTTAGTATATAAGTATGTTAATCCACCAATCAGTGGAATGATGTTTTATAAATGGATGAGTGAGGAGAATTACACGATTAAAAAGGAGTGGAAAAGTTTAGAAGCAATTACTCCGTCATTACCTCTTGCTATTATTTCTGCCGAAGATCAAAAATTTTTGAGACATAATGGATTTGATGTCGATGCCATTCAAAAAGCAATTCAGCAAAACAAGAATTCTGGGCGTAAAAGAGGAGCAAGTACGATTAGTCAGCAAGTGGCAAAGAATGTTTTTTTATTTCCAACAAGGAGTTATTTAAGAAAAGGCTTAGAAGTGTATTTCACAAGCTTAATTGAGCTGATCTGGGGAAAGAGGCGTATTATGGAGGTTTATGTTAATGTGGTTGAACTTGGAGAAGGGGTTTATGGTGTAGAAGCAGCAGCTCAATCTTATTTTAAAAAATCAGCAAATCAATTGACGAAGCAAGAGGCAGCTTTAATGGCAACAGTTTTACCAAACCCCCTACTATTTCGCTTGGGCAAGCCTTCTGCATATATGGTGAAGCGCAAGCACTGGGTGATGCGACAAATGAAAAACCTTGGAGGTGAACGCTTAACTATTCACTGGTATGAATAAAATAATTTTGTCCATACTCTTATTGTTTTCACTACAAAATGTTGCTCAAAGGGCAACATGGAATAAACTAGGTACTGCTGAAAAATTTTGGGTATTCACACATCCTTTTTCGGCAAAAAAAGCACATCGATTGAGCCAGCATGCTATGGAGGCGTTAGATAGCTTAAAGAAGGAGTCGTATTTTACATACAATACGAATAGTGGAAGTAGAGCTGATGCGCTACGACATTGTTATTGGATGAGCTTGCTGAGTGTTCACATTGGGCCTAAAAGGGCGCTTTGCTTAGGTAGGGCACACGAGAAAAAGAATAGGAAAGATTTTGAGAAAGGATCTTTGGAGGAGGGGTTTTTACCGGATTCAGTTGCAATAACAATGGATTTGAAGAACAACAAAGTCGGTGCAGAACTGGGAATACTGTTTAAAAAATTTACGAACGATCAATTATTAAAAGTGAGTATAAATCAACTTATAGTGGGAAATCTATACTTTGTAAAGCAAAATAGGGATGGGTTATTTCTTTCTATTGAAGAACAAGTTATACCAAATGATGAATGGAATGGGAAATGGAAAAATGAACGCGTTTTGGTTCCTACGAATTGGCCTATAAACCAAATCCAAAACTGATTCTTAAAATGGGGTTACGGTAGGGAGAGTCAGCTGTTTCATTCAAATTATAAAGTAAAAGAATATTTGCAAAAGAATTTGCACCAATTGCTGATCGGTACCCTCCACCTATTAGAACGCTGTTAAAGCCTACTCTATCTATCTTGATTCCTACATTAGTAAATGCTTCCCTATTTAAGTATTCGTACTGTAAATGGGCAATGAAATTTTCTAAAAAGTAATATTGGGTAAATGGGCCACCTCCATAAATATTTGTGTTAATTGAAAATGTCGTTCGAGGTGTGGATAGCCTAATAAACTCCTCACGATAATAGATGTAAGTTGCACTGACTCCTAATAACCAGTTTTCGGAAAATTTATATCCAACGTTTGGTGAAAGATTAATCAACGTTGTGGATCCAAATTGAGCTCCGAAATTTCCTCCAATGACTACATCTTCAAGTTTAAATCCATCAAATTTTTTTTTTGTTTTTGTTGCAGAAGGTCTTCGTTTGTCTTCTCTAGCTTGTCCAAAGCTCGCTGTTGCGAAAGAGAAAAGTATAAATGCAATAATTAGTTGTTTAACGTTCATTTAATTAAGCTTGATTAGCGCTTTGTTATCCATTCGTAAAAGAATTACCCCATTGGTGTAATTAGAATTCCAAAAGCTCATTTTATATCTAATTTAGATTTTGAATAACTACAGTAGCAATAGTTGTTTTATGTTAAACAGTGGGGAAAGGAGGCGGCAACCTCCTTTCTTTATGTTTTATAAAATTAATAAAACATAAATTTATAAATCACGAGTATGAGTGCTAATTTTATGATGTCAAAACAACGCTTATATTGGATCTGTCAAGGCTTGGGCTGGTCTTCATTTGTATTGATTATTTGGGCGATAAATCAGCTAGAAGGAGCGGGATTTGATATGTTTTCCTTTATAAGTCTGCTGATTATGACTTTACTTGGAATATTGATTTCACATACATACAGAGAATTGATCATTCAGCTTGATTGGTTAAGGTTTAAGATTGTTGATCTAATTCCAAGAGTTGCTTTAACCTCTGTTCTTTGTGGCGTTGCTTTTTTCTTTTTACATCGATTTCTATATGATATAGTAGTGCTAAGAGAGAAAGTTATTCTCAGCGTGCTGGACCTTTTAGAAGGAATTGTCAGTCTTTCGGTCTTTTTTATTCTGTGGTCTACACTTTATTTTCTTTTTCACTTTATTCAGAATTATCGAAAAGAAGAGATTAAGAACCTTCGGTGGCAGGCATTAAGCACCGAAGTCGAGTTAAATAAGCTAAAATCACAATTAAACCCTCACTTCATCTTTAATTCGATGAACAGTATTCGGGCTTTGGTAGATGAAGACCCGGAGAAATCAAAAGACTCGATTACACAACTTTCTAATATTTTGAGAAGCTCTTTGCTAATGGGTAGGCAAAAAGTTATTCCGTTAAGTCAGGAATTGCAGTTGGTAAGGGATTATTTAAGTTTAGAGCAGACTAGGTTTGAAGAAAGATTGAGAACATCCTTCGAGATTAACAAAGAAGTAAAAGAGCATCATGTACCTCCTTTGTTATTACAAACCTTGGTAGAAAATGGGATTAAGCATGGTATTAGCCAACTAGAAGAAGGGGGTGAAATAATTATAAGAGCCCGAAAAAAGAAAGATGATTTAATTTTAAGCATTGAAGATACGGGTCATTTTAGAGAGAAGAAGGAACGAAGCCCCGGATTTGGGCTGCTGAATAGTAGACAAAGACTATTTTTATTGTATGGAGAACGAGGAAATTTGAGAATTAGCAACACTGAAAATAATACAGTTTTGGTGGAAGTCTTAATTCCTAAACAACCAAAAGAATTGCTTGATCCTGATAAAATTAAAGAATCTTAAATGAAATATTTGAGAAGAATCATGTAATACCAACCAAGATGCTAAATGGAGAATTGAATCTGACCAATAGAGAAAAATAAAATTTATATAGATGAACCGAGCCAATACTACTTTTATGAAAACTAGAAATGTTAAACGGCGAACCGCATCTGACCAACTAAAAAAAAATAAACTTGAACAGATGAATCGAGCCGACATAGTTATTATGAGAAACATGAATGTTGAACGGCGAACCGCATCTGACCAATTAGAAAAAAAATAAACTTGAACAGATGAAAGCAATTATTATTGATGATGAACGATTAGCAAGAAAAGAGTTAACTAATTTATTGGCTGAATATCCAGAGATTGAAATAATTGGAGAGAGCCACAATGCAGATCACGCAAAGAAGAACATTGAAGCTTTGAAGCCCGATTTGATTTTCTTAGACATTCAGATGCCTGCAAAGACTGGCTTTGAGCTGTTAGAGGAATTGTCTTTTGTTCCTCAGGTAATTTTTACTACTGCTTATGATGAATATGCACTCAAAGCTTTTGAGGTTAACGCTTTTGATTATTTATTAAAACCAATAGAGAAGGAGAGGCTGAAGGATTGTATCTATAAATTAAAAGAAACCATTAAGGAAGAAGAAGAGATGGATGCCTCTGAGGCACAAGAAGATTCCTCTTTGAAACGTTTAGGGCCGGAAGATCAAGTTTTTGTTAAGGATGGGGAGAAATGCTGGTTTGTAAGATTGAAAGATGTAAGTGCATTTGAATCTGAAGGGAACTATGTGAGAGTTTACTTTGATAATTATAAGCCACTTATATTGAAATCATTGAATAACCTGGAGCAAAGATTAGATACTAAATCATTTTTTAGAGCGAACCGTAAATTTATCATCAATTTAAATTGGATAGAAAGTATGGAAAGCTGGTTCAACGGAGGACTTAGAGTTACTTTGACTGATGGGAAACAGGTAGAGATCTCACGTCGTCAGGCAGCGAAACTAAAAGATAAAATGAGCTTATAATTGCTCTTGAGGCCAGTTGGCTCTCATGACAAATCCTCTGTCAAGCACTTTTTTATTTTCGTCAAATCGGCAGAGCATGATTTCATCTCTCCCTTCAAGCATTTGATTGGACTGTAATGAAAATTCATCTTTTTGATAAAGAGGATGCCTGCTATTGAATGGAAAAATCCAGTCTGCCTTTTTCGTGATGACGGAGTAATGATATTTCTTATTTAGAATCAGGTCTAATTCTTCTATTATGATCCACCAACCGCAATTTAAAGGATTCTGCCTTTCCATCTCCCATTCATTATAAGGTAAGAAAAGAGTGCCTTTTAAATAGAGTTGGGAAGTAAAGTCTAGTTTCTGCAGTGAACTAGGAAGTAAATCTTTACGTTGGTGGGGAAGTTGAAGCTGATGTGAAAATAGCTTTACAAGCTTCCGTTTCATCCAATCTTTCGTGCTCGGACCTAGGTAAACTTCAGTACCATCTCTCTCTACTTTGAGATAAAATTTGATTGCTAATTCTAAATGTATTGCATGTTCATCCCCTTCTTTAGAGAATAAATAATCCAGTTCTCCAATCGTTATTTTTTCTTGATTCAATTGCAGACTATGACTCAATAATTGAAAATGATCATGATTCTCAAGATAAAATAAAAGCAAGGTTTCAGCGTATTTGCCTAGGGGTAAGTGTTTTTCTTGAGATGGGATGTCGCGATGTTTATTGCTTTCGAACCATTTTAATAGGGGCTCA
>JAESST010000053.1 GCA_016763995.1 Flavobacteriales bacterium
AAACAGTTTTTCTTTTAACCATATAGGAAGAGCCTTTAAAAAAGAAGCAAGTCCTTTGGGTGCAAACGCATAATACGTTTCTAAAAGGCGTTCAAATTTTAACAGAGGCTTATCGTAAAAAACGACTGCATCTAATTCGTTTATAGTAACTTTTGCCTCTTGTAGACAATATTTTATAGCCTCTATTGGAAAATCGGGAGTGTGTTTTTCTCTAGTGAATCGTTCTTCTTGAGCTGCTGCAATTACTTCACCATTAATTACTAATACTGCCGCTGAGTCATGATAAAAAGCAGAAATACCGAGTATTTTTTTCATAGTCATTCTGAAAATACGAAGCTAAAGAAATGAAGTTATTCTTTTATGATTATTAGTAAATAAACAATGTCTTAGTAAACATTTCTCTTCCTTTAGAAATAGTATTGAATAGATTCGTTTGGAAAACAAGTCAGATTTATTTTGCTACATGCATTCTATATACAATGACTGTTTCACTTTTCTTAATGTTTATTCCTGCCTGAATAAATGGGAAATGTACTTTGCTATATATGAAATAGCTTAGAAATTATAGAATACTAACTGCGGATCAATTGTATGTTCTCTTTAAAAAAGGCTCGAACTTTCGACTTCCATCCCGACAACTTTTTTTCGTAGCTTTTGTTTGCCTAGAAAGGATTCTATAGCTAGAGTTAATGATTTATTTTCGGAGCGTATAAATTATTAAAAGAGTGCGATGACTAGGGAGGAGGATTCTTTTCTTCAAAAATAACTTGCTTAGGTATTTGCTAAATACCACAGATCGGGTATTGCTTACTACCCTTTTGATTAGAACCTTTGTTGTTTAGAATGATTCTAAATAAATGAAAGGTATATCTATTTTACATGCGAATGCAAATGTCTTAATGGCGAATGGTTTAAATACTATTCTTGAAAAGGGAGGTGGAATAGATCGTATTCAAATCGCTAAGAACGAAGAAGAACTGTTTGATTTTATCGCTACTAAAAGTTATGATCTCATTGTTATTGATCCTTTAGCAAAAGAACATTTTAGCATAGAAACTACTTTAACTTTAAAAGAAAAGTTTCCCAATCAGAAAACACTCATTATTTCTGATTTGGAATCACCTCAAAAGGTATTGAAAATTCTTGAAAAAGGGGTACAAGGTTACCTCACCAGACAATGTGATGTAGCAGAAATTACACATGCCATTTTTGCCATTGTTAAAGGAGAAAAGTTTTATTGCAATAAGGTCATTGATATCATTCTAAACAAGCAATTTTCGAACGAGGATGAAGACAACTGTGAACCAACAGTATTGTCAGCACGAGAGAATGAAATAACAACTCTAGTTGCAAGTGGATTTACTAACAAAGAGATTGGAGGAAAATTACACTTAAGCCATCATACGGTGCATACACACCGTAGAAATATTCTAAAAAAACTAGGAATAAAATCTACCTCCGAGTTAACTGTTTATGCTATGAATGTGGGACTTATTACTGCCTAACTACCATAATAATGGTAGTTAAATTACCTGTAATAAGCGAGCCATTTTACCTTCATTAAGCGATTGATAAAGCTTTAAAAGCCCAATAGCTTTGCATCAATAATTAAAGATAAAATGATGCTAAAAAAACCAATGCTTTTTATAATCGTGGTGACTGTTTCTTTCGCAGGAATAGCGCAAAAAGATAAAAAACAACTGGATATTAGGGCTATTAAAGCCATGCAAGGTTGTTATAACGTAGAGTTTAAATACACCGAAACATTTGCTCCTGAAGTGGATTATGAAAAGGCTTACGATTATACTTCTGCTGCATTTGAATGGGCAGAAATTGTAGAAGAAACAGAGGATAAGATTGTGCTACAACATCTTCTAGTGATTAACGACACTATGATAATTAAACATTGGAGACAAGATTGGACGTACGAAAAACAAGATGTATATCGTTTTGATAAAAATAACCGTTGGGAGTTCGAACCGATGAGTAAAGAGCAAGCAGAAGGAAAATGGACACAAGAAGTATATCAGGTAGACGATAGTCCAAGGTATACCGGAACGGCCACTTGGATGCATGTTGATGGTGCTTCTACTTGGTACAACAAAGCAGATTCTCCATTACCAAGAAGGGAATACTCGAAGAGAGACGATTACAATGTGATGAAAAGAGGAAACCGAGTACAGGTTTTACCTTATGGTTGGTTGCATGAACAGGATAACGATAAAGTAATTCGCGAAGAAGGAAAAGAAGATGTGTTGCTTGTTCAAGAGAAAGGATATAATACTTATAAAAAGAGAGCAGATGTTGATTGTAAAGTTGCTCAAGAATGGTGGGCAGCAAATCAAGAAAAATGGGCAATCGTGCGTACAATTTGGGATGATGTTTATGCCGATAAAAAACCATTAGAGTTGAAAGCTGACGTAGAAGGTAAAAAATTATACGAGCATTTATTCTATGGCAAAGGGTACAACAAAGAAGAAGAAATTAAAATTTTAGTCGAAAAATATGTGGTGGCTCAATAAACCTCAATACCTTCTTCTTCTCCTTCTTTTTACGGGGAGTATAAATACTACGGCTCAAAACAGTGATTGGTCACCTGTATTAAAAGGGAAAATAGAAAAGGCTCTAATTAGTGTCTACGAATCGGATGAACTAGATTTTGAGCTAGTTAACATAGATTCGTCAAGCGATGAGGCAACACCTTCTAAACTGGAAGGTCATTTTTTCAAGGTATTCATCAGCAATGCTTTCAAGGGATATGCTTATGTGGCTCAAGCTCCAAGCATGAAAAACGTTTTTGATTATTTAGTGATCTTCAATGCAGATTTGTCTATTGAAAAGGCAAAAGTGTTAATCTACAGAGAACAGCACGGAAGGCAAATTGGTGCTGCTCGTTGGTTGAATCAATTTAAAGGAATGAATACCTCCAATCGGCCCATACTAGGAGCAGAGGTAGACGGAATTTCAGGAGCAACCATTTCTGCTAGAGGAATGACTATAGCAATTAACGAGCTGTTAAGTTCTCTATCTATGCTGAAAGAAAAAGGGCTGCTCTAAGGTGTTAAAAGCGGGCTATCTTTCTTCTTTCTCAACAGAGTTAAAAGCACTCACAGTTTTTTTCCTGATTACATTATCTATCGGCTTTTATCTTGGTTTGGGCTTTGTAAATCATACCACAGAGAATAAAGCGCAAGGAATTATAGAAAACTACAATGGCAACGAACAAGATGAGGCTGCCGAAACCATGAAGTTTAAGAAGTCGGAGCATGAAATGTATAATATTCTGCACACTCACTTTTTATCGCTTTCGCTGATCTTTTTTATTTTGGGTTTACTAACCTACGGAACATCTATAAATTCCAAGCTTCGAAAGTTCTTAATGATAGAGCCTTTAATCTCTGTGATACTCACATTTGGAGGAATCTACTTTATTTGGACAGGCCTTGAATGGATGACTTATGTGGTGATGTTTTCAGGAATGCTGATGACGCTTAGTTATACTGTGGCTGCTTTTTTGATTCTTAATGCACTCTTCAGCAGTAAACCATAATGTATCGTTAGTATTGATCTACCATAATTATGGTAGATCAATTACCATCATAAAGTCATCTAATTTACCTCTGATAAGCGATTGACAGCGCTTTAGTTCACAGCTACTTTTGCCTCGAATTCTTTATTTAGAACAATTATAAATAGACAAAATAGAACAATGAAAAAAAGACTACTTTCTTTTGCAATGATTACAGCATTCGCATTTACAATGCATGCTCAAACGATTACCGATACCGTTTCTATAGGAACAGGATATACAGATCAAGTATGGTATAATTTAGATAGCGGAACAGAAACTTCAGTGAATGGAAGTTCTTGGGATTTAGGCTTTCAAATTAATGGCTTTTCAGCGGCTATTCTTGCCAATACAGCTTACGGTGCTGAAGTGTATAAATATCCGAATGGAGATACAGGAAATTGGACAAATTTAGATACTGCCGGAATTAATAGTTGGACTCCATGGCATAATCCTTCAACTACTTGGGGACAAGGAGCTTTTAATATGGGAAAAGATGCTAGCAATTTTTCAGATTTAGGCTGGGGGAATTATAATTTTATTACTCACCACGTAATAGCAGATAGTTTATTTGTGTGGAAAACAGCTACAGGAGTTATTTATAAAGTATGGATCCAAAGTTTAATCTCAGGGAGTTATAATTTTTTAGTGGCTGATTACAATGGAACCAATGTAAATACAGTGGCTTTGGCTAAAAGCAACTTTTCCGGAAAGAATTTTGGATATTATTCTATAGCTCAAGACAGTGTTTTGGACTTAGAACCTGCTTCTAATAGTTGGGAATTAACTTTTTCAAAATACATTGAAGATTTAGGAATTCCTTATTCAGTAAGTGGAATCAGAATCAATGCAGGAATTGAGGCAGTTCAAGTGTATCCTATTAACAATACTACGACCTACGACAGTGCAGCTATCCATACTTACTCTTCAGAAATCAACACCATTGGTCACGATTGGAAGAGGTATAATTTTGGTACTTCATCTTATGATATTGAGGATAGTACAGTTTATTTCGTAAAAATAGACTCTGTCACTTATTGGAAATTAGTAATGAAAGGCTTTGGTGGTTATTCTAACGGAAACTTCATTTTCGAGAAAACTAAAATTAATACCATTACTGGATTATTCGAAGATAAAACAAAACAAAACGGTTCGTTTATGGTATATCCTAATCCTTCTTTAGATAGAAATATATCGCTTGTTGCAGATTTGCCTGAATCTATTAAAGCAGTTCAATTGAATGTTTTAAATATAAGCGGACAGCTAGTAAAAAGCGAACAATTGCAAATCAACAACTCATTTGACGTTCTTTCGATTCAATTAGATAATTTGAAATCAGGAATGTATTTTCTTCAATTGAATCACGAGAGCGGTTCAATTTCAAGAAGACTGATTTTGAAATAACAAACCCTATAAATGAGTAAAGGCTGAGAGATTTTTTCTTTCAGCCTTTGGGCGTAAAAAAAGAACGAATAGACCATGCAACGAATTATTGAAAAGTATCACGAGAAAATAGATCAACTTAATGTATTTGAAAAGCAAATATTAAGGAATTTACTCAATTACTCTGCCTCTAATGGAATGAGCCGCTTTTATATGGTTTTCGATCAATCGCAATTACAGCCACAAAAACTTACCAAAGAAACTACTAGAAAATTCAATAATTCATAAAGCCTGTAATTAATGAAAAAGGTAATTTTTATTCTCCTATTCTTTATACCACTATTGAACTTTGCGCAGCAAATTACTGTGATTAATGATGAAAATAAAAGTCCATTAATAGGAGCAACTATTTCATTAAGTCCATCTAAGCATCGGTCTTTCTATCTTTCCGCAGATGAAAATGGACAAGCTAAACTCAAGGAAAATCAATTTGCTACCCAAAAGTTTATATTGATTCAAGTTTCATTTATTGGTTTTGAAACGAAATCTGACACTCTATTCAAAGGAGAAGATAAAATCATATCACTTCAACCCAAAAACTACCTTGTTGAAGATGTAGTAGTAACTGCTCAATATTCGCCTACTTCAGTAGAAAAGTCTGTCCATAAGGTAAAGGTAATTAGTCGACAGAAGATTGAGAACATGGTAGCGGTTAACCTAAAAGATGTACTCACCAATGAGTTGAATATTCGCCTTTCTCAGGATAATATTCTAGGTTCAGGAATGAGTTTACAAGGAATTAGTGGTCAAAATGTAAAAATTCTAATTGACGGAGTTCCAATTATTGGCCGTCTAGATGGTCAAATTGATTTAAATCAAATCAACTTAAATGAAGTAGAACGCATAGAAATAATAGAAGGCCCTTTTAGTGTGAATTACGGTAGTAATGCCTTGGCGGGAACCATCAACATTATTACAAAAAAAGAAGGTGAAGGGAAACTAGCAATTGGATTAAATTCTTATACCGAAAACATTGGTACCTA
>JAESST010000004.1 GCA_016763995.1 Flavobacteriales bacterium
ACCCAAGGTTAACAGAAACACTAACCATTGGAGATCGTCTTTTAATCCCATTGAATAAAATTACTCGAAGAGATTTGGATGAAGCTCCTGACATTGATGGGAACTTTCTTATTCATCAAGTTCAAAAAAAGAATACACTTTATTCAATTGCCAAAGAATACAATCTTGAGATTAATGATATTATTCTTCAGAATCCTGAAGTAGAAAATGGATTAAAAAAGGGGATGAGGCTTAAAATTCCTGTTGCAAAAATTAAAAGTGAAGTTGCATCTGAGGAATATGTTGTTCCTGCTGCTGCAAGTCCTTATGTTACACACCAGGTTGCTCCTAAAGAAACTTTATACTCTTTAAGTAAATTGTACGAGGTGTCCATTGATTCAATTAGCTTGGTGAATAATGGCTTACCTGGAGGATTGAAAGAAGGGGAGTTGATTAATATGCCTATTTTAAAAACCTACAAAAATGTAATTTTACAAACAATTCAATTTGATTCTGCTTCAGTAAAAACAAGCTATAAGATTGCATTACTATTGCCTTTCTACTTGGATTTGATGGAATTGGCAGAGGAAACGATTGATTATAAGACTGCTGAAGAAATTAATAAAGAAATTCGCAGAAAAGCAAAATATGCGATTGAATTTTATCAAGGATTTAAACTTGGTGCAGAAGAGTTAGCCTTACAAGGTTTAAATTTAGAATTATCTGTTTTGGATACAGGAAATGATAGCACGAAAGTACAGGAAATCCTAACTGGAAAAGAACTTCAAGATGTAGATTTAATTGTTGGCCCTTTATATTTGGATAATTTTTTAATGGTTTCTGATTTTGCTAAAAGAAACCATATCAACATTGTTTCGCCCGTTAAGTTGAGTAATAAGGTACTATTAGGAAATAGTCATGTAAGTAAAGTTGCTACAAGTGAACCGATCCAAACAAAGTTTTTAGGACAGTATATGTTTGACTCGCTTCGCTTTAAAAATATGGTGATGGTATACCCTGATAATTTTCAGGATAGAAGAAGAGCAGAGCTAATTAAAAAACAGTTTAACGAAGCTGCGCAGATGGCAAGCGATACGAACCGTATTTCTCCACTAAGAGAAGTTTTTTGGAATGCAAAGGACTTATACGGTATTACTTCAAAACTAAGTACAGAGGAGGAGAATGTAATTATTGCACCAAGTAATGATCAATCTTTTGTAACGAGATTATTGACCTCTTTAAATATGAAGCATAATTATCGATTTAAGGTAATAGGGCTTTCTAGTTGGGAGAAGTTTGAAAATATTGAGATATCTTACTTACATCATCTAAATGTTCACTTGGTTGTATCTGAGTTTGGAAGTTCCGAGAGTTTAAAGGATCAAGCTTTTCAGAGAGCATTTGCTGAAAATTATGAGAGTATTCCTGAGAAGTTTTCTTATTTAGGCTACGATGTATCCAAATATTATCTTAGTCTAATTGCAGAAAATGGAACGAACTTTGAATTGATGTTGCCTAGCTATAAACAAGAAGGACTAGGAAGGAAGTTCAATTTCTATAAAACGGGTATTGAAAGTGGTTTTGAGAATCATTCAAATTATATTATCCGATACCAAGACTTTCATATAGAGAGAGTTTACTAAGATTCTTCTACTTTTTTATTCCTTTCATTGTAACAATTCGGCACTTTGGGCGTCCTATGATTGTATACACTGCGAAATGGGAGATGCTTTACCACTTGTCATTTTGGATAAAAATTAAATTCACACTAAAGGATTACTAATTAACAGATTAAGCTATTGCGATCTCCCGCTTATACTACTATGTATTGCAAACTACTATGTTTGATCTAAATTTGCTTAAACAATTAAAAACTAATAAAATGAAAACTTCAATCTTCACTACCGCTCTCTTAACAGCTTTAATAACGTTGTCTTCGTCAACATTTGCTACGAAGACTAAAAGTTTAAAACCAATTGTTAAATCATCAGTAGAATTAAATTTATCCCAATTCTGTAATTATCTTGAAAACGGTTCACCAAAGGCTGCAGAAGGGGTATACACATCTCCAGATGGTCGATATGTAATTGCACTAGTAAAAAACAATGAAAAGGAACATGACTATATAGGAATCGTTTGCGCTGCTGACAATTCTTTTTGGAAAAAAGGAGAGATTAAATTCAACTTTGTTTTATCAGACTCTACTGAACTAAACGGTTATTATTACAACAGTAAAGGGGATTATGTACCTGTTAATTTTACCATCGATGGAGACAGTCTTAAGACAAATAAGTTGATTAAGGTAGATATAGATGAAATAAGAGCAGGCACATTGGCTTACTACAATTAAAACTTAATTGTAGTTATCTTAAGTCTATTACGTCGTAAGAAGGATGTTGGGAAGTAGAGAATGTAAAATTATTCTCGTCAATTGATTCATTTGTTTGAAAGGAAGTAATCTTATAAATGAAGTCAGTTCCATCTTTCCCTTTTATCTCAATCTGATCTACCACTAATTTTGCTCGATTCACATAAAGTTTAATGGTATGAAAACTCTTGTTATCCGCATCTTCGGGGTAAAGATTAATAACATCTACCGCGGCTCCATTTAAAGTAGAACTATTAGAATACTTGTACTTAAACCCTTTTTCCCAAAGCGTTAAAATTTTAGTAGGACTAATAAAGTCTTCTGAGTCATCTTCTTCAGGAACAGTATTAACCTGAACTTCCTCTGCTTCATCTAAAACTGTCCAAACAGTTTTGCCATCTGAAATAATTTTTTGACCTGCAATCTCTAGATGATACTTTTCTCCTTTAGTCAAGATCGAACCAGATTGATTTTCTTCTAGATCTTCTGCTTCATTTTTCATGACATATTCAAACTCAGCTTTCATGCTAGTATAAGTCTGAGTTTTGGCACTCAGCTTATCTAAAATGGACTTTGCTTTTGCATCTTGAGCTTTAATTGTTCCGGTACTAACGAATAAGATTAAAGCTGCGCTGAGTAGTCTATATTTCTTCATTTTGTTTATTTTATTATGGATTATTCAATAATTGTTCCAAACTCATTTCATCACTGATCAATACTTGCCGAGCTTTGCTTCCTTCAAAAGGGCCAATAATACCCGCTGCTTCCAATTGATCAATAATTCGACCTGCTCTGTTATATCCTAATTTTAATCTTCTTTGAAGTAAAGATGCTGAACCTTGCTGATGTTGTACAATTATTTTAGCAGCGTCTTCAAATAATACATCTCTATCTGCGATATCTACATTTCCAACAGATTGAGCGCTTTCATCTACATATTCGGGTAAGATAAATGCATCAGGGTAGGCTCTTTGATTCCCAATAAATTCTGTAATGCTTTCCACTTCTGGGGTATCTACGAATGCACATTGTAATCTGATTAAATCACTTCCAGTAGATAATAACATATCTCCACGTCCAATCAATTGTTCAGCACCACCTGAATCTAGTATTGTTCTAGAATCAATTCCTGAAGTTACTCTAAATGCGATACGAGCAGGGAAATTTGCTTTAATTGATCCAGTAATAATATTGGTAGAAGGTCTTTGTGTAGCAATAATTAAGTGAATCCCAATCGCTCTAGCCAATTGTGCTAGCCTAGCAATAGGAGTTTCTACCTCTTTTCCTGCAGTCATAATTAAATCTGCAAACTCATCAATTACTAAGACGATATAAGGAAGGTATTTATGACCCTCTTCAGGATTTAACTTACGCGCAATAAATTTTGCATTGTATTCTTTAATGTTTCTTACAAAAGCATTTTTTAGTAATTCATATCGGTCATCCATCTCGATACAGAGAGAATTTAGGGTATGAACTACTTTTTGATTATCTGTAATTATTGCATCTTCAGAATCTGGAAGCTTTGCAAGGAAATGCCTTTCGATCTTATTAAAAAGGGTTAATTCTACCTTTTTAGGGTCAACTAAAACAAATTTCAGTTGCGCCGGATGTTTCTTGTAAAGAAGTGAGGCTAGTACGGCATTTAAACCAACTGACTTTCCCTGGCCCGTAGCTCCTGCCATTAAAAGGTGAGGCATCTTTGCTAAGTCAAATACATAGATTTCATTTGCAA
This sequence comes from Flavobacteriales bacterium, assembly GCA_016763995.1. Classification (GTDB taxonomy): domain Bacteria; phylum Bacteroidota; class Bacteroidia; order Flavobacteriales_E; family Vicingaceae; genus NORP294. The sequence goes on from JAESST010000004.1 coordinate 4,083, forward strand.
TTGTTTTTCCCATGACAACCGGCAGGTCAAACTTTGAATTTTGGAATTTTTCAGAAGCAATAACAGTTCGCATTGAGACCACATCAGGATTCTGATTTGGAACCTCAATTCCAATGGTTCCTTTTCCTGGAATAGGAGCAATAATTCGAATACCAAGTGCGGCAAGACTCAAAGCTATATCATCTTCTAAGTTTTTAATTTTAGAAATACGCACTCCCGGAGCAGGAACAATTTCATAAAGCGTAACGGTAGGACCTATGGTTGCTTTAATAGATTGAATTTTGATGTTGTAGTTATCTAAAGTGTTGACAATCCTATTTTTATTTGCTTCTAACTCCTCTTTATCTACTTTTACTTTTCCATCTCCATGATCAGTTAACAAGTCGATGCTTGGCATCTTATAGTCAGGTAAATCTAGCGTTGGATCGTATTCTCCATAGTCTTCTAGTTTCTTATTTACTTCCTTATCACTTAGGATTTCTTCTTTGTTTTCTGCCTCTTCTATTTCAAGTGAAAGATTCTCAGGAACTTCATTTAACTCCTCTGTTACTTCAGTATTAAGAACAATAGAAGGCTCTTCAGTTTTTACATCTTCAATTTCAAGACTCATCGAGCTCTCTTCAACTGCAGGTTCTTCAACTATTAGGTTAAATTGATCTTCTACAGGTAGTTCTTCTTCTTGAGTAAGATTTTTTTCTGTGTTAAGTATTTTTGATGGAGGCTCTTCAATCATTGGCTCAGAAGCTTCCGATTCAATAGAGTTAATGGCTTCGGTATGTAAATCATCAATATTTACTTGCGTAAGCTTCTCTGACTCTTCTTTCTTTATCTGGTCAACATCTTTTTTCATGTTTTTAAAGAAAGATGCAACATCAAATGTGGTAATAAAAAAAATGGCTAATATGGTAAAAACCAACATGCCATTTCCAAGTTTTCCTAGAATACTATTAAAATAAAGATTGATTTCATATCCAACAGCTCCGCCTAAAAAGAAGAGCTCATCGTGAAAAAAATACCCAAAGAATAGGGAAATCCAAAACAATCCAAATAAGCTGTATTTGATAGATTTAAATATAGGTAGTAAGCTAACTTTAAATAATATTCTAAAGCCAATAAGAAAAAATAAACCAACAAATAAAAAGGATGATATCCCAAACCAATTGAAGATAAAGAGATGGGAGATTATTGCACCAATTTTCCCTAACCAATTCTCAACGGAAATGGAAGAGTTAAATAAGTAATCTATAAATGGGATTTCTACTTTACTTTGATCTTCTTTCCAAGTGAATAAAAAGGAAGTAAAAGCGATTAATAAATAGGCAGAAAACAGAATCATCAGCAAGCCACTTATTTGCTGGGTCTTTTCGTTTTTTACGAAGGAGGTATACTTCGTTATAGAGAGCTTTTTAAAAAGAAAAGATTTCTTTTTTGAGGGTTTATTTTTACTAGCTTTCTTCGGGGAATCATCCTCTGTTGCGTCTGATTTGAAACGATTTTGAGCCATTCAATTAAATCTTTATTAAGGACAAAAATAAAGCTGTTCACATGATTGTATAAACGGCCTCAGATAAGTTATGAACAGTAGGTATTTTACATTCCACCGCCCATCATCTTTTGTAGTTCTTCTACCGTTGTCAATGTATAATCTGAAGGGATTTCTAGCTTTATCTTTTTGGTTTTCTTTTTGTCAATACTACTTACAGTTTGAATCATTGTAAACATATCTTGAGAAATGCTTGTCTGCATTGGAAAACCATTAATTTCTTCGACATTACCACTAAAGTTAATATTATTCAATTCTTCAGAATAATATATTTCAGTTTCATTTCCTTCTTTATCTGTAACAATCGCTTTTTTACATTTGTAGCCAAGAACTTCCTTAGTCTCATCAATTAGTTCAACTTCAGGTTTATTATCTTCTTTAGTATCATTAGTATTGCTTTTTAAAGCATACTTTTTTCCCATCATATTTATTAAAGTAATGGTTTCTCCTGATTCTGAATTACTCAATATGATCGTTTCTCCTCCCATTGCATTTGGAGTTACAGATCTAGAAATACCATCTTTGAATTCTATGGTAGTTGATTTGGGAAGCATAGACATCATGGGTTTTATTTCTTCCGAAAGATTTTCATACTTCATTTCGAATTGAACAAGTCCTTCAAAATTGTCTTGAGCAAAAAGAATACTGCTTGCTAATAAAGCTAGAATTAAGCTTAGTTTTTTCATCTTGTAATTTTTAGTTTATATAAAAGTAAGAAGAGAATTATCTTACTTTGGAGAAAATAGATTCAATTTGTTCTTTCAGAGCCGAGGGAGCAATCATTTCATAGCCATCTTCTAGTTCTATTTTGGCTAAATCAACCTCTTCCTGAATAACCTTCTCTACAATGAAATGCATATGCATGTCGTAACTTGTAAGTTCATATTCCATTAAAACACCTTTAATGCTTTTAAAAGGAGTGTGAATATTTGCGTTTTTAATAATAATCTCTTCGGTGTAATAAAGTTCAAATGTCCAGGTGCTATCTCCAATGACTGTGATATTTGCGTTTTTACAATGATATCCTGCAATTTCTTTTTTCTTATCGGTTAGCTTTATTTCAATATTGTTAAATTCAGGATTAAATTTATCGAGATCTTCGCTTGTTAATTTACTGGCGTATTTCTTATTCAACATCTTAACAGAATGAATTAGTTCATCGCTATTATTATGGCAAATAATAGAAGTCTTAAATAAGCCCATACCAGCAATAATATCATTCCTATAATTATTGTTTGAAAAGGTAGTCTTCATCGTCTTAGGCATAAGGTCTAAAATATAGCTATCTTCTGGTATATCTGGGTAAGAAATGGAATATTCTATTCTCCCTTCCTTAATGCCATTATGAAAACTAAAGTCCTCGCAAGAGTATAATAATAGCATAGGCACTGTTAAACAGATTGCCAAGCAAGTTGTTAAAGTATCTGAAACAAACTTCATAGAAGAAAATATGTGCCTAATTGGTTAAAACTGAAAAGTAGAAAGAAAAAACTTGAACTACAAATAAATATCAATTATTATTCGATGAACACGCCTTAAGAATAGACAAAGAGTCATTTTTTAGATTATCCTTAATGGTTAAATTAACTTAGTTTTACGAGCTTAACAACTATAATAAAAAGATGGCAATAAGGCTTATAGAGAATCGATCTGAGATTGGAGCAGGCACAAGGGGATCTAGTTTAGGAATAGATGCGTTGAGAATAGCTTCATTGAATTTGAAGAGCGATTATTTTTCTAAAAATAAGGTACATACGATTGAAGACGAGAATGACTTACTTTTTAGAGATGTAAAATTTCTTGAAGCCAAGAGAATAAAGGGGATGGTGAAAGTGTTTGAAAATATTTCGGAAGAAGTGAAAAACACGATAGGGAGAAATGACTTTCCATTAGTTTTAGCAGCAGACCATACTTCTGCAGGAGGGACAATTGCAGGTATCAAAAAGCAATATCCAAATAAAAGATTAGGAGCGATTTGGATTGACGCACACGCTGACCTCCATTCTCCATATACCTCTCCATCTGGTAATTTGCATGGAATGCCGCTTGCAACCGCTATTGGAACAGATAATTTAAATTCAGCTGTAAAAGAAATTAGTTCTGAAGCTGCTGAATTATGGAATCAATTAAAAAACTGTGGGGGAATTTCTCCGAAAATATTAGCTCAAGATATTGTTTTTATGGAGTTAGAGATACTGAGCAACCTGAAGATGATATCATAAAAAGAGAAGGTATAAAGAATTTCACAGTAGCAGAAACACGTGAAAAAGGAATTCAACAAGCTTGTATAGAGGGATTAGAATTGTTGAAAGATTGTGATATTATTTATATCTCTTTCGATGTAGATAGTATGGATTGTGATATTGTTTCTATGGGAACCGGTACTCCAGTACCTAATGGATATAAGCCTGAAGAAGCCAATGAAATTATTCAAACATTGATTAAAACAGATAAACTAGTTTGTTTCGAAATGGTGGAAATAAACCCTGTTCTAGACAATAAGCAGAATTTAATGGCTGAAGTATCTTTTAAGATTTTAGAAGAAACCACCCAAAATCTAGTAAATAAAGGAGTTTAATGGAGAAATTAGAGCATAAACTTAGCCAGGAGATAAAGAAGGCCTTTGTGGAACTTTTTGGAAATGAGCTAGACGAGGCTCAAATTCAATTGCAAAAGACTAGAAAAGAATTTATTGGAGATCTTACGCTTGTAACATTTCCATTTTTAAAGATTACAAGAAAATCACCCGAAGAATCTGCTAAGTTAATTGGAGAATTCTTAGAGAAAAATTGCGACATCGTAAATTCTTTCAATGTAGTTAAAGGTTTCTTAAATATTGAAGCCACTCCCAGCTATTGGATTGACTTTTTGAATTCTACTCATCAAACAGACCGATTTGGTTTTGCTGAGCCAAATTCTAAAGAAAGAGTAATGGTAGAATATTCGTCTCCAAACACGAATAAGCCATTGCATTTAGGGCATTTGAGAAATAATTTCTTAGGAAATTCTGTAGCTAGAATATTGAAGGCCAATGGGCATGAGGTGATAAAAGTTCAAATCATAAATGATAGAGGAATTCATATTTGCAAATCAATGCTTGCTTGGCAGAAGTTTGGTGAAAATACGACACCAGAAAGTGAAGAGCTTAAAGGGGATAAATTTGTAGGAAACTATTACGTAAGGTTTGACAAAGAATACAAAAAAGAAATAGCTTCTTTGATTGAATCAGGCGTAGAGGAGGAGGAAGCTAAAAAGAAGGCTCCTATATTACTTGAAGCTCAGGAAATGTTGAGGAAATGGGAAGCAGGTGATGAAGAAATTACCTCTCTTTGGAAGACAATGAATAATTGGGTGTATTCAGGTTTTGAATCTACCTATCAGACAATGGGAGTAGATTTTGATAAACTTTATTATGAATCTGATACTTACCTTATTGGGAAAGATAAAGTCCTGAAGCATATTGAAACAGAATCTTTCTACAAAAAGGAGGATGGTTCAATATGGATTAATTTAGAAGCAGATAAATTAGATAATAAATTATTACTTCGTTCAGATGGTACTTCAGTTTATATGACTCAAGATATTGGAACAGCAATAATTAGAGAGGAGGAGTTTCATTGTAAGAATTACTATTATGTAGTTGGTAACGAACAAGATTATCACTTTAATGTATTGGCGCTTGTTCTCCAAAAAATGGGTTTTGATTGGGCAAATGGAATTGAGCATCTATCTTATGGAATGGTTGATTTACCAAGCGGAAAAATGAAATCTCGAGAAGGAACAGTAGTAGATGCCGATGATTTGATGTTGGAGATGAGGAATACAGCTCAAGAGATTTCAGAGGATCTTGGAAAGTTGGAAGGAATGGACGCTGCTGATAAAGATGGGTTATTTTGGAAAATTGGACTTGGAGCCTTGAAGTACTTTATTCTTAAAGTAGATCCTAAGAAGCGGATGATGTTCGACCCTAAGGAATCAGTAGATTTTAATGGTAATACAGGTCCATTTATTCAATATACTTACGCTAGAATACAGTCTATTTTGAGAAAGTCTGATTCAGATTTAAAAGAAGTGAAGCTTGATATAAAACTTTTGGACAAAGAAGATATTAATGTTATTAAACAATTGTATAATTTTCCTGAAGCGATCAATGACTCTGCTCTTCAGAAAAGTCCTGCACTGATTGCAAACTATGTATACGAATTGGTGAAAATATTTAATCATTTTTACCAGAACACACCGCCAATTGTTAAGGAAAAAGACGACAATATTAAAAATATGAGGTTATTCATTTGTAATAAGACCTCAGAAGTTATTGCGAATAGTATGAGCTTATTAGGGATAAGTGTTCCTGAAAGAATGTAATTTTGAAAAAGCAAAGGGCTTTTAGATAAAATGAGAACGAAGTCAACCATTCTTCTATCTTTTATATTCTTAATGTCTTGTGTTAAAGTAAAAGACGATTCTGTAAAAAAAATATTTAAATCTCCTTTAAAATCATATCAACTTCCAAGTTCCCTCAGTGAGGTTTCTGGATTAAGCTTTTACTCAGAAAAAGAGTTAATTCTTATTAATGATGAGGAAGGAATATTGTTCTATTTTGATCTACTTACAGAGACAGTATTAAGATCTATTAATTTTAATGTTAAAGGAGACTTTGAAGGAGTTTCACTTGTAGATGATATTATTTATGTTTTAGCGAGTGAAGGTATCCTATATAAAGTGAATACTGATAATGAAGTAAGCTCTATTCGGCTATTTGATGGTAAGTATAATTTAGAGGGACTATGTTACCACGAAAAAAGGAATAGTTTGTTAATTGCTTGCAAAGAGCATCCCAAAAAAAAGAAAAACGATTATATTCAGGTGTTTGAATATAACTTATCTAAAGAGAAAATAGAGAAAAACCCATACTTAAAACTTGATAAATCAGAACTTTCAAAGAAATTTAAACCGTCTGGACTTGCATTGCATCCAAATGGGAATTTATTTATTGTAAGTGCTGCAAATGAATCATTTATTGAAATTGGCAAGGATTCTAAAATTTTAAATTATCTTAAACTTCCTAAAAAGAGCTATCCACAAGTAGAAGGGATTGCAATTGATAAGCTTGGAAACTTGTTTTTGGCAAGTGAGAAAGCCAATATGGATCATGCATATTTATATAAAATAGAGTATTAATGGGTAAGGTTAATTTATTGATTTGTTGTATTTTAATGTTTGTTGTAGGATGTAAGTCTGATCGAATATTTGTAAATAATGAGGCTCCTAGCAATCAAAACAATGGAGCTTACTCGAAAATGAGTCATGCAGTGTATTTGATTGGTGACGTTGGAGGTGCTGTAGAAAATTCTAGTGCATCTTTAAAATTGCTAAGTAAAGAGTTAAAGAATTCAGATCCTGAGAATACATCAGTAGTATTTTTAGGAGATAATATTTACCCAAGAGGGCTTCATAAGAAAAGTCATCCGTTAAGAGCAGATGATGAAAGAAGGCTTAATGCTCAATTAGACATCGTTAAAAATTTTGATGGTGAGGTCGTTTTTATTCCAGGTAACCACGATTGGGAGCAAGGTGGAAAAGAAGGATTTGATTTTAATAAAAGACAAGAAGATTATATTCAAAAATATTTAGGGAACAAGGTGTATCATCCCAGTGATGGATGCTCAGGACCTAAGGAAATACAGGTTTCGGATGAGTTGACCATTATTGCTATTGATACTCAATGGTTATTGCACAAATTTAGAAAAGGTAGAGGTGAGGAAGATGATTGTGCTACAAGTACGATTTATGACTTTATGTTTGCTTTTAAAGAGGCGTTGAAGAGAAATAGAACTAAACATGTCATCGTTGTAGGACATCACCCAATGTATAGTAACGGAGTTCATGGAGGTTATTTTACCATTAAAGATCATCTATTTCCCTTAATCAAGCTAAACCCTAATCTAATCATTCCTTTACCATTGATTGGTTCTATCTACCCATTTTATAGATCTTTCTTAGGGGATATTCAAGATATACAAAATCCAAAGTATCGATCTATACAAGAGAAAATTACCAACGCTATTGGGCAGTATGATAATGTTGTTTACGCGAATGGGCACGAACATAATCTTCAGTATCAATTTCAGAAGAATGGGCATTACATTACAAGCGGTTCAGGGGCGAAAATTACGAGTCTAAGAAATAATAGCAATTTAATTTTTGGAGCAGAACATAAAGGTTTTGCGAAGCTTCAGATTCATGAAGAGGGTGAAGCCGTATTGAAATATTTTAGTGCAAATTTAAATCGGCAAGACAAGCCGATTCTTTTTGAAAAGAAGTTGTATACGAAAAATATTAAGGGATTTAAGAGATTGACAGAAGAAGAGAAAATTTCATATGAGGGCAAATATAAAGTAGTAGTTGCTGATAGTAGTTATGCTGCAAATAAGCTCAAAAGAGTATTCTTTGGAAAGTTGAATCGAGATTTATGGACTCAGTCTATAAAAGTTCCTTATTTAGATATTCATAAAATTCATGGAGGACTTCAACCCGTGGAAAGAGGGGGGGGGCAGCAAACTGTTTCTCTTAAAATGATAGGAGGTGATGGGAAGAAGTATAAATTGAGAGGAATAAAGAAGAGTGCAGAATTCCTAGTGATTAGAGAATTACGAGGGACAGTTGCCCAAGAAATGGTCTATGATGGAATTGCAGGATCGCATCCGTATGCTTCTTCAGCAGTCGCGAAACTCTTACAAGCAGCAGAGCTATATTATATAGAGTCGAAATTGGTTTATGTGCCTAAAGATCCCGTTCTAGGAGATTATTTGGATGAGTTCGGAGGCCGTTTTGCATTACTAGAGGTACACCCTAGTAATGACATGTCTGATATGCCAAATTTTGGTAATAGTGAAAAGGTAGTGAACACTGCAGAAGCTATTGGGAAACTTCAAAGTAAACAGGACCATGTGGTGGATGTAGATTTTGCTGTTAGTAATCGTTTACTTGATATTTTAATAGGCGATTGGGATAGACACGATGATCAGTGGAGATGGGCAACATTTAAAGAAGGAGGCAGAACTATTTATAGACCTATTCCAAGAGATAGGGATCAGGCTTTTTTCCAATTTGATGGTGTGGTGATGAATATTACCAATCGAAAGTGGTTGATTCGAAAGTTTCAACCGTTTAAAGAAGAAATTAGAGATATTGCAGGATTAGGGTTCAATGCAAGGTATTTTGATCGGGCCTTTTTAGTGGAAGCTGATTTGGATACCTGGATAAATCAGGCGAAAGCATTACAGTTGAAGTTGACAGATGAAGTAATTGAGAATTCGATGAAGGCGTTGCCTCCTGAATCATTTGCAATAAATGGTGAAGAGTTAATATTAACCTTAAAGGCAAGAAGAAATAAATTGGCGGATTTTGCAGAACGATATTATCGTTTCATTGCAAAAACAGTAGATGTGGTTGGAACTACGGATAAAGACTTTTTTGAAGTGATTCGAAAAGATGGAGCTAAGGTCGAAGTAAATATCTACCCAAGAAAAAAAGGGAAGAAACAGGAATCGAAACGTTTTTATCATAGGGTATTTGATGCGAAAGAAACAAAAGAAATTCGGCTTTATGGATTGGGAGGAAAAGATGAATATGAGTTAATAGGAGAAGTTGACAAAAGTATTCTAGTTAGGATTATTGCAGGTGATAAAAAAGATAAAGTCAAAGATGAATCATTAGCGAATGGATGGGGAAAGAAAACAAAGGTTTATGATTCGAAAGAGGGGAAAAATGAAATAGAATCTTCAAAAGAAACGAAGGTAATGCTGAGTAAACCAGGCGATGAAGTTTATTATGATCGTAAAGCATTTAAATATAATGTTTTGCTACCACTGCCATCGATTGGATTTAATCAGGATGACGGATTCATTTTTGGACCAGGAATAAATTATATAAAGCATGGGTTTAACAAAGACCCATTTATGCAGAAACATTCACTTTTTGTGAATTATACTTTCAGAGCAGAAGGGTATAATATTGACTATGATGGATATTTTGTGAAGTTGCTGGGTAAAACTGATGTCCAATTTAAAGCAAAAATAAATAAACCTCAAGTGTATCAATTTTATGGATTTGGAAATGAAATTGAGCCTGATGATAGTCAACTTGGAAGTTCTCAAGTAAGAATGAATAGCGATGACTTTCAAGTTCATTTAGCTAGAACGTCAGATGACTTTTCTAGTAAACTGAGTTTTGTACTGGGGTACAGAATTGTTGGGATTGATGAAGTAAGTACGGCAGATATTGATTTTTCAGCGGGGAATGAAGAATTTATTTTGACTGGAATTCATTATAGCTATTTGAACGTTGATCGAGTATTGAATCCAAGTAAAGGGATAAGCTTCCAAGCAGAAGTTAACAATACACAATCAATCAATAATAAAGAGGTCAGCTTTATCAACCTTAAGGGGAAGTTTTCATTTTACATTCCTTTGGAGTTATTTCAAAAGCAAACCATTTTGGCATTTAGAACTGCTTACTCTGGAAATATTGGAGATTTCGCCTTTTATCAGTCCAATTTTTTGAGTGGAATAACAGAGTTAAGAGGTTTGCCTAGAAATCGATTTGCAGGAAATTCAGTAGCTTTCGGGAACGCGGAGTTACGTAAGAGCTTTATGAAAAATAGAAATTCCCCGGCTCTTTTTGATCTTGGAATGATTTTACATGGAGACATAGGAAGAGTTTGGTATGAAAAAGAAAATTCAGACAAATGGCATAATTCATATGGAGGAGGATTATTTATTAATATTTTAGACTTTTTTGCGTTGGTTGGTACTTATTCTATCTCAGATCAAGATGAATTAGTGAATATTGGGATGAATTTCTATTTTTAAACTTTGATTGAATATGTCGATTATAACTGAAAGTAAAGAACATGTAAAGAATCTGTTTAGCAAAGCAGATGAAAAAAAATTAACCTACCATAATTTTGAGCATACAATTCATGTTCTCAATGCAGTTCAATTAATTGTAGAAAATACACTAAGTGTATCTTCTATTCAAAAAGAACAATTGCAATTGGCTGCACTATTTCATGATGCAGCATACCCTGAATCGAATGAGAATCATGAAGTAAAAAGTACTGAAATTGCGACTAAATTTCTATCTTCAAAAAAGTATGAGGAAGAGGGCATTATTGCTATCAATCAACTAATACTTTCGACCCAAATGGGCTACACAGCTTCTAATTTGTTAGAAGAGATTATATCTGATGCAGACTTATCTCACTTAGGGAGAGATAATTACATGGATACAACATTTAAAGATTTAGCGGAAGAAGTTAGAAATCTAAAGGGTATTGAACTAAGCGACGGAGATTGGGCTAAAAATTGTTTCGAATTTCTTTCTAAGCATCAATATTATACCTCTTTCGCGAAGCAAGAATTTGGAAAAAATAAGCAAGATAATTTGGAGAAAATAGAGAAGTTGATTCAAGAAAAAAAGCCAAAGCAAAAAAAAGCCAAAAAGAAGAAAAAACCGATTAAAGCTGACGCCCCCCTGAAAGGAGTTGAGACGATGTTTAGGGTAGCACTTAGAAATCATCTAAGTCTTAGTCAAATAGCGGATAACAAAGCAAACACTTTAATTAGTGTAAATGCAATTATTATTTCAATTGTACTTTCTGCATTGTTTCCTAAACTGGATTCTAATCCTTATTTATTTTATCCGGGAATTAGTATTTTATTGTTTACCATCGTTACCATTATTTTATCCATTTTGTCCACTATTCCAAATGTAAATAGAGGTGTAATCACTAGAAACGAGGTATTGGCGAAAAAGGGAAATTTATTGTTTTTTGGAAATTTCTTTAAAATGGAACTAGACGATTTTGAATGGGGAATGAGAGAATTAATGAATGATAAAGACTATTTATACGGTACTTTAAGTCGTGATTTATATTTTCTAGGAAAGGTATTAAACAAAAAATACATGCTCTTACGTTATGCTTATTATTCGTTTGTATTAGGCTTAGTTGGCTCTATTATTATTTTTATAGCAAGTATTTCTGCAATAATTCATTCTTGGTAATAGAATAGCCTTATTCCTACAAAAGTAGTGCGGCAATTTTATTAACTTCGCAGTCCTAAAAAACAATGGATTCCGATGTTTGAAAATTTATCAGATAAGCTCGATAGAGCGTTCAAAGTATTAAAAGGTCAAGGCCAAATTTCTGAGGTAAACGTTGCAGAAACGACGAAGGAAATTCGACGTGCATTATTGGATGCTGATGTCAATTATAAAACGGCAAAAATCTTTTCAGATGCTGTTAAAGAAAAGGCAATTGGTCAAGATGTTCTGACTTCTGTTTCTCCAAGTCAACTTTTTACAAAGATCACCCATGATGAGCTAGCTAAGCTTATGGGGGGCGATCAAGTGGAGATTGATCTAACAGGAAGCCCGGCAGTAATTTTAATTGCAGGTCTTCAAGGATCAGGTAAAACCACTTTTTCAGGTAAACTGGCCAATCTGCTTAAAAAGAAGAAAAACAAGAATCCAATGTTGGTGGCTTGTGATGTTTATCGTCCAGCCGCGATTGACCAATTGCATGTATTAGGAGAACAAATTGGTGTTGAAGTATATTCGAATAGAGAAGATAAAGACCCCGTTTCAATTGCAAAGGCAGCCATTAAAGAAGCGAAAACCAAAGGTTATGATGTTGTTATTGTTGATACGGCAGGACGTTTAGCTGTAGATGAGCAAATGATGAATGAGATTGCTGCTGTAAAAGCTGCCATCAATCCCTCAGAGACGTTATTTGTTGTAGATTCAATGACCGGTCAAGATGCTGTTAATACGGCAAAGACCTTTAATGAAAAGATCAACTTTGATGGCGTTGTATTAACTAAATTGGATGGAGATACAAGAGGTGGTGCAGCCTTATCAATCCGATCAGTAGTAGATAAACCCATTAAGTATGTAGGTACTGGGGAAAAGATGGAAGCTCTAGATGTATTCTATCCATCAAGAATGGCTGATCGTATCTTAGGGATGGGAGATGTTGTCTCTTTGGTTGAAAGAGCTCAGGAGCAATATGATGAAGAGAAAGCCAGAAGATTACAAAAGAGAATTGCTAAAAATCAATTTGACTTTAATGACTTCCTAGATCAGATTAATCAAATTAAGAAGATGGGGAACATGAAGGACTTAGTTGGAATGATTCCAGGAATTGGAAAGGCAATTAAAGATGTAGATATTGATGATGACGCATTCAAAGGAATAGAAGCTATGATTCATTCTATGACACCTGAGGAAAGAGAAAACCCTAAAATCATTAATGGAACAAGAAGAAAAAGAATTGCAAGAGGAAGCGGGAATTCAATTCAAGAATTGAACAAGTTACTGAAGCAATTTGAACAGACAAGCAAGATGATGAAGATGATGGGCAATAAGCAGAACATGGCAAAAATGATGAAGAATATGCCAAAAATGCCAGGAGGCATGGGAAGATAGTTATGCAATTATTAGATGGGAAAAAGACAGCTGCTGATATTAAAGAAGAAGTAGCAGAAGAAATTAAACTATTAAAATTGAAGGGAGGAAAAACTCCTCATTTGGTTGCGGTTTTAGTAGGAAATAATGGAGCTAGTATTACTTATGTTAATGCAAAAATAGCTGCATGCGATAAGGTAGGGATGCAGAGCACAATTGTGAGGCTTCATGATACTGTGACTGAATCTGAATTATTAGATAAGGTAGAAGAGTTAAATAACGATGCTGATATTGATGGGTTTATTGTTCAATTACCTCTACCAAAACATATTAGCGATAAAAAGGTGACAGAAGCAATTGATCCTAAAAAGGATGTCGACGGTTTTCACCCATGGAATATAGGGAAAATGATGTTGAATTTACCAACATTCCTTCCTGCAACTCCATTTGGAATTCTTCAATTAATTGAACGTTACAATATTGAAACCAACGGAAAACACTGTGTAGTAGTCGGTAGAAGTTCAATCGTAGGCTCTCCAATTTCTAATTTAATGTCTCGAAATTCATACCCCGGGAACTGTACCGTTACATTAACACATAGTAGAACTGTAAACCTTAAAGAAATTACTCTAACCGCTGATATTTTAATTGTCGCATTAGGTAAGCCCGAGTTTATAACCGCAGATATGGTAAAAGAAGGTGTCGTTGTTTTTGACGTTGGAATTACAAGAAAAGCGGACAAATCTAAAAAATCAGGATACAAACTCTACGGAGATGTTGATTTTAAAGGAGTTCAAGAAAAAGCTTCATTCATAAGTCCTGTGCCGGGAGGTGTTGGGCCGATGACAATTGTTTCTTTGCTGAAAAACACACTGTTAGCTACAAAGGGGAAGTAAAACCCAATTGTTATACTTCTGTGATATCTTATTTTAGTTTTGGTCTTATCTTTGACATATAACTAGAAAAATGACAGCACAACATTCAAAACTTTGGCATTTAGAACAGATAAATTTATTTAAAAATTTGTCTGAAGAAGAATTGGAAGAGTTAGATAAACTAGCGGTAATGAAATCTGCCGATAAGAATCAGTTTATCTATTTCCCTAAAGAGCCAAGCAAGATTTTATTTTTTCTGAAACAAGGAAGAATAAAAATTGGGAGTTACTCTGCAGATGGAAAAGAAATTATTAAAGCAATTTTATATCCTGGAGAAGTATTTGGGGAGATGGGAATTGTTGGAGAAGAAAGTAGAAAGGATTTTGCTGTTGCGATGGATGCGGATACTAGAATGTGTACGCTTAATGTAGAAGAATTCAAAGAAATGATGAATTCGAATCCAGAATTGAGCCTTGAGCTTACTAAGACGATAGGAGAGAAGTTGAGAAATATTGAAAGAAGATTAGAGTCTCTTATCTTTAAAGATGCACGAGAGAGGATTATTGACTTTATGAAAGAGATGGCTGAGAAGTATGGTAAAAAAATTGGAGTGGAAACGCTTGTGAAACACGATTTAACCCATCAAGACATAGCTAACTTAACAGCAACTTCTCGCCAAACAGTTACTACTGTATTGAATGATTTAAAGGATAAAGATTTGATTTACATGGAACGTAAACGTTTCTTAATTCGCTCACTAGAAGGCTTAGTGTGAAGTATACTCTTTTTACAGGTGATAACTGTCACCAATGCTCTCATGTAATTACTTTCATGGAAAAATGGAAAATTGAATTTCGCATAGTTAATATTGATCATTCAGAAGAAAGACCTTCTGTTAGAATTTATGCTTTCCCTGCTTTGTTTGAAGGAGATGAACTAATTGGGTATGGAACTGATATCAAAGAGTATTTGTCAAAAAAAATCCCAAACCAATAAGTTCAGGATATTTAAGCTAACATATTGTTTAACCTATTTTTCTTCTCTTGGGTTGGCAGGACTTACTCTAAGATTTCTTCCTAAGTGGTCAAAACCATCCAATGATTCTACTGCTTTAGTGCCAGCGTCATCGCTCATTTCTACAAATCCGAACCCTTTAGAACGACCTGTAAATTTGTCTTGAATTATTTTAACTGAAGTCACGTCACCATACTCGGAAAATAAGTTTCCTAAGTCATCTTCAGTTGACTTGTACGAGATATTTCCAACGTAAATGTTCATAGTTTTTAGTTTAGTATCGAACAAAGAAAGGAAATAATTTATAATTATTTGAATTTACTGGAAATATAAAGCGTTGAAACAAAATAAAATCAAAGTTCTGTCGTTAAAGCGAGTTACTTTAAGTTGATTTCACTTTCAAATTCCTTCTGGTATTTATCCCATGGGATTGATTGATAAGCCTCTTCTCCAAAATACTTAATTATTTGTTCCAAACTATTAGGGTCTTGATAGCCCGCAATTGCGGGATGCATTAGCTCAACTTGTTCGTCTAAATAAACAATAGAAGGGTAGGTCATTTTCCCATTGAGTAATGCTATGGCCAATTGGTGAGGCCCTCTTCTAGCATCTAAATTTTCATTTATAAAAGTTTGACTTCCTAACACAACAGTATCTTTTCGTTCGGCATTCAACTTCACTGCCCAGTAATTATCTTTGATGTATCCTATAATAACAGGGTTGGTAAATGTGTTAGCATCCATTCTTTTGCACCAACCACACCAGCTGGTATATACATCAACAATAAATTTTTTAGGCTTCGTTTCGTTTCTTTTTACAGCCTCTTCAAAGCTCAACCACTCAATCTTTTCTTGTTGCGAAAAGGAAGAATTTGAAACAAATAAAAATCCAAGGATTAAATAGAACTTAATCATATTATAAAATTCAGTATAAATTTTATAATGGTAGGTGAAAAAATGTTAATGTAATGCGAAATTTAAAAGATGTTTGCTGTTGAACATTATTCTAATGAGAACAGGCATAATTAAAGAATAACAGATATTTTTGCTGATTAATTTAGTACATTACTTTTCGTTTTTCTAATTTATGAATAAGGAATTATTAGTTCTCTCAGATTTAACCGAATACGATTTTACAACAGTTATTTGGTATGCTGCCCCGATCATGTTTCTGTTAGTTTTTATAGAATTTTTAGTAGGCAGAAAACTTAAGCTAAACCTATACACGAGAAAAGATTTCCTAGCGTCTCTATCTATAGGTATAGGGAATCTCATTTTAAATGGATTCATGAAAATAGGAGTCTTCATCGTTTTCTTGTTTTTCTTCAATCTAGCTCCCATTAGAATTCCACATACCTGGTGGTCATACGTTTTATGTCTAGTAATATTGGATTTTTTCAGGTATTGGGCACACCGAATTGCACATGAACAGAGATTTTGGTGGTCTACTCACGTTGTGCACCACTCTTCAGAGCATTATAATCTGTCCGTTTCGTTTAGGTTAAGTTGGACTCAGAACTTAAAAATTGTCTTTTTTCTTCCTGTGGTATTAATGGGCTTTCATCCTCTAGTATTTTTAATTGTACATCAAGTGGAGGTATTGTATCAATTTTGGATTCACACTGAATTGATTCGAAAGCTACCTGCCCCAATTGAGTATGTTTTTACAACTCCTTCGCATCATAGAGTTCATCATTCTGTGAATGAGAAGTATATTGATAAAAATTATGGCTCTACGTTTATTATATGGGATAGAATGTTTGGGACATTTATTGAAGAAGATGAGCTAGCGATCTATGGGATTACAAAACCGGTAAATTCATATAATCCCGTGTTTTTAGTTTTTCATGAATGGCTTGAAGTATTTCGTGATGTGAAGAACTCTAAATCTCTAAAAGAGGCATGGATTGTTCTTTTTGGAAGTCCTGTTAAAAAGCATAAAGAAGATATGGCTAAGGTGCAAATACAGTCAAACGCAAAACAGCCGAATTCTAAGAAAGCCTAAGTTCGATTCTTTATCTTTACCCTATAATGAGAAGGATTACTATTCTATTTTTTGCTTGCTTATTCACTAATTTGGCCTTCTCTCAAAGTAAAGTGTTAACTGACGACACACTCTCTATTCTTGTTTCTGGAGCGGAGAAAGAGCTTGAATTTAAGGAATTGCCCTATTATGAGTTGAATGTTTTTCAACAATACAGACCTTTCGGTAAAAATAGATTGGCGCTTGGTAGATCGGGGAACTTAGGATTGTCTGTCCATAGGTATACCAGCTCTTTTCAAGATTGGAATACCAGCTCTTTAATTGGAGGATATCAAATGTATTTGTTTCAAAAAGATTCTTTGAAATACTACAAGATGTCCCGCCCATTCACTCAACTCTCTTATGTTACAGGAGCGGAAGAAGAACAGCAATTCCAAGTGCTTCATTCTCAAAATTTAGGGGAAGGTATGAACTTGTCATTCGAGTATCAAAGAATAACATCTAAAGGCTTTTACATACGTCAGTTATCAAATCACACACAATTTAACTCAACGATTAATCTAAAAAGTAGAAATCAACGATTTTTTTCTAGAGCTTATTTCTTAATTAATAATTTCGAAAGTCAAGAGAATGGAGGAGTCTTTATCTCGGAAGGTGAAGATCCAACAAAGAATATAGTCGTGTTAGACATTAATTTAAGAAGTGCACAGAATCAATCTAGAACACAAAGTATAGGAACGAAGAATGAGTATAATATTCTAGAAACAGATTCTACAAAAGGAATAATTTTTAACGTGTCACACGAAATAAATTGGGACAAGGCATATAGAAGATATTCTGATGATGTAAGTCGTTCTCCTAATTATTATGATTTATACATTTTTGATCAAGTAAACTCAGCTGATAGTAGCTTTTCGCAAAGCTTATCAAATAGCTTTTTTGCTAATTTTTTGGATAAGCAAATTAACGTGGGATTTCGGAATGAGCAAATTCATTACTTTCAAAACTCTTTGATCGATCAAGATTTTACTTCTAACTTCCTATTAGCAGAGTTGAATGGCAAGTTATTGGATCATGAAGTGATTGTCTATTTTGAAAAGGGACTTTCAGGCTTTCATAAAGAAGAACTGGATTGGAAAACGACAGTGAACTTTAAGGAATTCTGGAAGATTAGAGCTTCCTTTGAAATATATCAGACAAAGAAGAGAGCTGACTATTTATTATTGAATCAACGTGCGAACCATCATTATTTCAGTGAAAGTTTCGCAACTTCTGACCAAACTAGTTTTATCGGAAAATTGAAGGTCACTGAATACAATCTCGTTATTGAGGCGGGGTTTAAAGAATATCAGAATTATATTTATTTAGATTCATTGGTAAGGCCTCAACAACATAAGGAGGCAATCACTTCTTTTCATGTTTCTGTTCAAAAGAATTTTGTTTTTCTGAAGCATTGGAACTTGAGAAATACGATTCAGTTTCAAGATTTTTCAAACAATGAAATTATTCCATTACCTGCTTTAATTACTTATCATTCTCTGTACTACGGAAATGCGGTTTTCAAAAAATCCTTAACACTTCAAGTAGGTGCTGATTTATATTACATTGGAAAATATAAAGGTTATGCTTATTCCCCTTCCATGGCTCAGTTTCATTTAAGAAACTCTGATCAAGAGCTAGGTAACATTGTACAGGTAGACCTCTTTTTAAATCTGAGAATTAATAAAAGTGCAAGAATCTTCTTTAAAATGGAAAACATAACAGCAAACAGCTTTTCCGAAAATACATTTCGGATCCAGGATTATCCTATTCCGGGTAGGACTTTGAAGATTGGTTTAAGCTGGAGAATGATCAACTAAGTTTTCTGCTTTTTCTTTTTAGCCGCAGGAAACAAGACGTTGTTTAAAATTAAACGATACCCAGGTGAATTTGGGTGAAGATTTAAATCAGTAGGAGGGTCTCCAACAAAATGTTGATAATCTTCAGGATCATGTCCTCCGTAGAACGTCCAGGTTCCTTTTCCGAAAGAGCCGTGAATATAACGAGCTGAGTTTAGAGATTTGTTCTCACCCAAAATTAAGACGTCAGATTTAACAAAACGTTTGTCATAAGCCGTTGTTTGCCCCATAAATCCATCAACTATTTTTGTATGGTTTTGAGTGAGCATAGTAGGAACGGGGTCCCATTTGGCAGAAAATTCAAAAAGAGTGAATTTATCCCTATTTTCAGGAGTTTTGATATGAGCCGGAGTAGCATCTATATTAGAAAATTCATACTGATATGGATCTGTTTTTAAGCTGAAGTCTTTGAAAGCAAAGGTATTTTCGTAATTCAATTTAGAGTTATAATCTGGTGTACTCCCATCACCATCAAACATTTTTTCACAAATATCAATTTCCGCAGCTGCCAATGAAATGTCATAAGAATCTGTGCCTGAACACATCGAAAATAGAAAGCCTCCTCCTGCAGTAAATTCCTTTATTGCAGTAGCAACTCCTAATTTTAATTCAGAAACTTTAGAATAGCCTAAAGAACTAGCAGTTGCCTCATTGTCTTGAACTTGTTTCTTATACCAAGGAGCATTTCTATAGTTTGCATAGAATTTTCCATATTGGCCAGTAAAATCTTCGTGATGTAAGTGCAACCAATCATAGAGTGGTAAATCTCCTCTAACTATTTCTTTGTCGTAAATTACTTCGTATGGAATTTCTGCATAAGCAAGAACCAAAGTTACTGCATCATCCCAAGGTTGTTTACCTTTAGGTGAATAGACAGCCATATTGGGTGGCTTTTGGAGTTTAATAACATCTGTATTGCTTTCAGGGTTTGAAATCTCGTTTAGAATAGCAGAAGACTTCGCATCTGGAATAACTTCATAAGAAACACCTCTAATGAGCATTTCGTCTTGAATTGACTTTGCACTTTTGAACATGAAGCTACCGCCTCGATAGTTTAAAAGCCACTGTACTTCAACATTCCTTTGTAAGCACCAGTATGCTATGCCATAGGCTTTAAGGTGGTTTTTCTGACTTTCATCCATTGGAATTAACAAATAAGAAGCAAAGCTTGAAAAACTAAAAATAAATAGAATGAAACCGAGGCCTATTTTCTTCATAGTATACAAAAGGTTATGATAGAAGCTAAATTACTCAAAAGCTAGAAAGGAGCATCTTCATCGTTTTCAAAATCATCATCCATTCGAGAAGGCATAGTTATGTTTCCGCTGCCATTTGAGTTAAATTCGTCGCTCACTGGTAACTCACCAAAAGAGTTGCCATCTTTAAAATCGTGACGTTCTAAATCGGAGAATTTCGCCAATTCGGAAGTAAATTTCAATTGTACATCGCCTATAGCTCCATTTCTATGTTTCGCAATAATAATATTGGCAATACCTAAAGTAGAATTTCCTTCTTCATCTTCTGTTAAGCCATAATATTCAGGTCTGTTGATGAATATTACCATATCAGCATCCTGCTCAATCGATCCTGATTCTCTTAAATCCGAAAGTTGAGGTCTTCTATCTCCACCACGAGATTCAACAGCTCTACTTAGCTGAGAAAGTGCGATAACTGGAATACTTAATTCTTTAGCAATACTTTTTAATGACCTTGAGATAGTTGAAATCTCCTGTTCACGATTTCCTCCCTTGGAACCATCACCACCGGCAGTCATTAACTGAAGGTAATCAACAATTAATAATTGAATGTTATGTTGAGATTTCAATCTTCTAGCTTTAGCTCTTAATTCAAATACAGAAATACCAGGAGTATCATCAATATAGATAGGAGCTTCAGTTAATCCTCCAATTTTTGCATGAATTTGTTCAATCTCATCGTTTCTGAGGCTTCCGTTTCTTAGTTTACCTGAAGAAAGTTCAGATTCAGCAGAAATTAAACGAGTTACTAATTGAACAGAAGCCATCTCTAGTGAGAAAACGGCAACACCTTTTGAAAAATCAATGGCAGCATTTCTAGCTAAAGTCAATGCAAAGGCTGTCTTACCCATTGCAGGTCTAGCAGCAAGAATGATTAAATCTGACGGTTGCCAACCACTGGTCATTCTATCTAGTTCAGTAAAACCTGAAGGAACACCAATTACGGAACCATCTTGACCTTTAGCAGATTCAATTTGCTTAATAGCATCTCTTACCAAAGTTGACATAGAGTCATAATTCTTTCGAATGTTTCCTTCTGTAACTCCAAATAGGCCACTTTCTGCTTTATCTAATAGCGTAAAAACATCTGTTGTCTCATCGTATGCATCTGTAATAATTTCGGTAGAAATTCGAATCAATTCTCTTTGAATATACTTCTGAGCAATGATTCTAGCATGAAATTCTACGTTTGCAGCAGAAGCAACTCTATTGGTTAATTGTGTAATGTAATACGGACCACCAACAAACGCTAACTCTCCTTTTTGCTTTAGTGCATTGGTTATTGTTAATATATCAATCGGTTCAGATTTTCCAAAGAGCTCAATAATTACTTCGAAAATTTTTTGATGACTTTCTTTATAAAAACTCTTTGGTTGAAGGATATCAATGGCTAAGTTGACCGCTTCTTTCTCAAGCATCATCGCTCCAAGTACGGCCTCTTCCAAGTCAACAGCTTGAGGTTGTAGCTTACCATGCTCTAAATTAGATAATTGTAGTGCATTGTTTGTGCTTCTTTTCCTTCCTCGTTCTATCTTTTCTTGGGGTGTATTCATACCTTCAAAAGTAGCGCTTTAGTTTGCGTTTTTATTGTGTAAAAGCTCAGAAATTTCTAAGAAGTTTTAAGGCTAGCTAGATGGTTGATTAACGATACAAACTTCTTTTCGTAAAAAGAAATGAACAATGATTTAACAGCTTGTTAACGAGATACTGACAATTTATGAACAATTTTTCATAATCCTAATGTGACTTAAATCGTAATTTTGGTCTATGCGTTTTTTAAAAGCTTTGTTATATGCTTGCTTCCTAATTTCTTTAGTTAATTGTAAAGATGGCAAAGATGATGTAGCACCATTAGTTAGCATTGTAGTTCCAACAGAAAATAGCAGTTATAACGTTTTGGAGTCTGTTGTTATCCAAGCAAACATTTCGGATAATAAGAATGTTGAAAGTGTTCGGATTAGTTTAATTTCAGATGTAACAAAGAATCAAGTGGTGCCATCTAAGACTATTTCTGTGAACCGGAAAGAATTCTTTGTTGAGCAAGTAGTTGAGATTTCTGATAGTTTGTTGGAAACAGGAAGATATTATTTCCGTGTAGAAGCTTTCGACGGAGAGAATTATTTCAGTGCATTTCGTTATGTTTTTATTAATGGAATAATAAGGAAGAAACTAGGAGTAGTTGTGAGTTGTAAAAATGGTGCAATTACTGACCTATATGCAGATAAAAATGATCTAAATTTTCAATTACTAAATAGCTTTTTAGGTAATTATGAGGCATCTGTTTTGAATTCTTCAGATCAACATTTTTGGTTTGCACCATCGAACAGTGAGCTATTAAGTGCGTATAGTTTTGTGGATAATTCTGTGGTTTATTCTAATAGATACCGATCCAATTTTTCAAATCCCTTTTCAGATATAGAAATAGAAGATAGAGATGTTTTAATTGGCTTAAGAAAGGGAGAAATAGATGGAAGAAATCAAAATTTTTCTGATAGTTATACTTATCTCGCTCAAAGCGGTCGTAGAGTTGAAAGTATAGCTGTAAATGAAACTTATGTTTTGGTAGAAGATTTGGATAATTCGGGCACAAATAGAAAGCTTAATGTGTTGAGAAGAACAAGTGGAACAGTTAAAAGCTCGTCAGTATTTAATGACGATATAATTGAAATTATTTTTACTGAAAAAGATAAATGTATTGTTTTAGCAAATGACTCTCAGGGTGGTAGGGGAGTTGTATTTGATATCAGTAATGGAAATATATTGAATACATTATTTACGACAGATAGCATTCGATCTGCTGTTAAAACAAATTCTGGAAATATTTTTCTAACGACAAATTCGGAGGTGCAGTTCTATGTTTTTCAAAACGGAAGCTCAACAACTTATTTAAACAAGCCGAATTCAATTATAAAATACGATCATATTGATGGTCAATTGTATGTAGGATCTGGGAATAATTTAGAAAGCTATACTTATCCTAGGGCAAATCCAACTGTTGTTTCTATTCTACCTAACGAAGTGGTTGGTATAAATATAAGGTACAATAAAAATTAAGCCTTACCGTCATTAACAACACCCATATTAGAGAATTTTTTAATTCTTCCTGCAACTCTCTTTTCTGGCTTCATCTCTTGAAGTTTACCTAGTTGCTTTAAAATTTCTTTCTTCACTAAATCGTAAGCTTGATTTGGGTGAGCATGTGCACCTCCATTAGGCTCTTTAATTACAGCGTCGATCAATTTGTTTGCTAACATATCTTCAGAAGTTAACTTAAGTGCAGCAGCAGCAGTTTCTTTATGCTCCCAACTTCTCCATAAAATAGAAGAACAACTCTCAGGAGAGATAACAGAATACCATGTATTTTCCATCATCAGTACTTTGTCTCCAATTCCAATTCCTAAAGCACCACCAGAAGCACCTTCACCAATAATAATACAAATGATTGGCACTTTTAAAGTGATCATTTCCATAAGGTTCCTCGCGATCGCTTCTCCTTGACCTCTTTCTTCCGCCTCTAAGCCGGGAAAAGCTCCTGGGGTATCAATAAAAGTAACGACAGGAATATTAAATTTCTCTGCCAACTTCATGAGTCGTAATGCTTTTCTGTAACCTTCAGGATTCGCCATCCCAAAATTTCTGTATTGGCGCATTTTAGTGTTTACACCTTTCTGCTGACCAATAAACATTACGGACTGTCCATCAACAGTTCCAATTCCGCCCACCATTGCCTTATCATCTTTTATATTACGATCGCCATGTAGTTCAATGAAATCGCCATTGGTTACAGCTGCAATGTAGCTTAAGGTATAAGGCCTATCTGGATGACGACTCACTTGAACTTTTTGCCAAGGAGTTAATGA
>JAESST010000054.1 GCA_016763995.1 Flavobacteriales bacterium
AAATTAATGTTTCTTCTACCGCTTTGAGAATAGGTTTCAGAAACACCTTACTCATTACTTTTTCAAACATTGGGAGCGTAGCTGCTTATAACCCAACAATTTCACTAAGTCTAGATGAAAGCATTATCCCATTGAGCAGTAATATTCCTTGGAATACAAACAATGAGAATACTCTTACGTGGAACATAGATACGCTTAAACAAGGAGAGCAAACGACTATCTACCTTATTGATTCCGTTTCGATAAACACAAGCATTAGTACATTCAAAACTATCTCTGCTCAAATTGAAAATGATTTAAATGGACTTCCCAATGATTGTGACCTCACCAATAACATAGCTACTATTTATGAAGAAACAGTTGGTTCTGTTGACCCCAATGACAAACAAGTATTTCCAAAAGGTTACGGCCCTTTAGGACTTATTACGAGAGAAGATACCCTAACTTATAAGATACGATTTCAGAATGTTGGCAATTACAAAGCCTCTAGAGTTATAGTTATTGATAGCTTATCGGAACATTTAGATTTCTCTTCTATCCATGATGTATCTTTAAGTCACAAAGGAAATTATACCATTTACGAAAATGGCGTATTAAATTTTACATTTATTGATATAGAACTACCTGACAGCACTTCTAATGAACCTGAAAGTCATGGGTTTGTACAATTTAGAGTTTTACCAAACTTAGGTGCTCCGGAAGAAGCTGTAATATTAAATAAAGCAAGTATTCAATTTGACTACAATCAATTTATACAGACCAATACGGTGCTTAATACCATTGTGAATAGCATTACAAACAAGAAATCCTTGCAATTGCATATATTCCCCAACCCAACAAAAAACTACGCAACGGTTCAGGTCTTAGCAAAAGATTTGCAAACCCTCCCCATTCAATTAGAGAATCTGATAGTACATGATGCATCAGGTGCTTTAGTTAAAAACTACCCAACCAATAAATCAAAAGTTCACATTAACAGAGAAGGCCTTAAATCAGGCATCTATATCATAAAAGGAATTGATAAAAATGGCTTTTGCTATGTTTCTAAATGGGTGATTTTAGATTAAGGGTTTCAAACAAATTACAGTGAGCAAAAATGGGAATAGCAACTCTATTTAGACTTTGTATTTAAAAAAAGCTCAATAAAAACGAATCCTTAACTAAGTATATTGAACGCTCTCTCAAGAATAGACCACAAAACTTAACAAGCTATTCCACTTAATCTCCATCATTATCATTAAATGTTATCAGTATAGACAATGAACTAGACATATCTACCTTAATAAGAATCAATAATTTTTTCAGTTCCTGATAAGCATTTTCCAATTCTTGAGGCTGATTTATTAGAGCTGTAGCTAACGATTCATTTATTTGATTTAACGAAACGTCTAATACATTAAACTGATTTCTTATTCTCTCTGTCAATTCTTCATTTCCTAAGGTATGGGTCAAATAATCATCTACCCCTACCAAATTGTTATTATTCGTATCTAAACAATGGAATGCATTTTTTAAAGACAGCACATTCCTTTTTATATGACTTAATGATTGCTTACTCGCCCTTGCTTCTAGAAGTGACGAATCGGGTGCTAATCCATTATTCTTCCCCATTGGTTTCCCTAGCTTTGTTTTCAGCACATTTTCACTGAGGAAAGTCATCTGATTAACCAACAAGTTAATACTTCCTTTCAAATTATTCCCATCGCCTTCAATAAAGCTATTCCGATAATCATTTCTCCACAAAGAAAGCAAATTATGAGATTGAGTTATTGCATCTGCTACAGTCGCATTCAGGTACTGTTTTCTTCTCCGAGATACTGGAGATAACATAAAACTATCGAGAACTGTTAAACTATTTCCTGTTTCTCCAAACAGAAAATACTCTATTGAGGGAAGCCCCTTCGAACTTGTCCCTTTAAAGGATATATAATTCTCATCAATACTATCGTTGCTAGAAATAAAACGCTCAATAAAGTTCGAATTGGAAGGCCAAGTATCTAATTTATCATAAATGAAACTTTCATTGATTTTACCATAATTGTGAAGCTCACAATCCTTCCATTCTTTCATTAGCCTAACCCATTGTTTTTTTGCTAGCTCTAAATTTAGCAAAGTAGGGTTCATTGTAAATTGCTCTACAACTACCTTAAGCATATTTAGCTGTTTATCAAATTGATAGATCTGAGGAATAATGACATAATCAACCGTATTTTCTAATAGGGCTTTACGATTAAAACCTTCTAATTCCTTCCCTAAATCATCATCATTTGAACAGGAAGACATAGTAATTACACCACTGATTACGCTAATGAAAATTAATTTGAGAATATGAACAAACCTCATAAAGTTTTTATAAAATTGATTAGTAATTCACGCTCTGTAGCAGTAAGTTGCTTAAACAAATTCTTAGACTGTTCTGCTTCCCCAGCATGCCATAAAATAGCTTCCTTAATATTTCGTGCTCTTCCATCATGCAATAAAAAAGTGTGATTATTAACTGTTTCGATCAAGCCAATCCCCCATAAAGCTTGTGTCCTCCACTCATTCCCATCAGCTAAATAGTCAGGTCTATTGTCGGCTAAGCCATCTCCCATATCGTGAAGAAGAAGATCAGTATAGGGCCAAATTTTTTGGTTCGTGAGATTGTTAAATTTGGGATGATTTCCGGTGATATGACTAGGGGTATGACAAGACACACAACCAATAGAATTGAACAACTGCTTCCCTTTTAAGATATCTTGATTATCATAATTCCTCCGAGCAGGAACCGCCAAATTGCTTACATAAAGTACAACGCTGTTTAAATCGTCAGTTTCTACCTCAGGAGTTCCACCTTCTGCTGCTTGTTGACAATCCAACTGAGGACTGGGGCAATTTTGATTTGAGAAATATATAGTTGTTAAGCCTAAATCTCCAATAAAAGCTCCCGCTGTTTGATGTAAAAGGCTTGGCTGATTTGCCTTCCATCCGAAACGTCCAAGTGAGCTTTTGTTTTCTATGAAATCCCATACGTAGTTTGCCTTTCCAGAGATACCATCTCCATTAGTATCAAATTGATCTTCCTTAAGCAAAATGTCTGCTTCATCAATCGCCTCAAGAAGTCCTAAACCAATCATTTGCTGACCAATTCGTGGAGAAACCATAATACCACTAGTCAAGGGGCCAAAATTTAGATTTGTAATCGTATATGTGGGATCTCGTAAGCTGTATTGTTCTCCATCTGGGAAAGAACCCTGAATTTCTGTGTAACTAATGTTAAATTCTCCTTCTTTTAAAACCCCTGAATTAGATTGGTCTTGTAACTGAGTGCCATAATTTGGATCTGCCAATGGGCCTCCCTTAACGCTTACACCTAGTTTACTTAACCTTAACAAAAAACCTATTGATATCTGTCCACCGAAACTAGGTGGTTGCCCCCTACCATCTTTGGAATGACAGCTCGAGCAAGTTCTTGCATTAAATGTTGGACCTAAGCCATCCCTTGCAGTAGTTGATGCAGGTGCGCTTACCCAACTCTGATTGAAAAACGAATTACCTATTATAAAATCCAAATTAGAGCCATCTAAAAAAGGAGACCGCTGTCCAAAAGAATTCCTTGAAGTATTAAATACAGTATTGGATAAACCTCCCGATAACTCCTCCCCGTTTTCAGGATTTAACAATCCATCTAAAACCAGATCATCATCATCGCTTCTACAAGAAGAAAAAGCAATTAAGAGAAACAATAAAAATTTAGAATAACGATCTACCATAAATACATAAACCACCAGACTATATTATCATAATCTGGTGGAATTCTTTATAAAACTAAAAAAGAAACTACAAATCTGTAGAGATAGTAATCCCTAGAGCAGACGCCAGTTCAGAAATTTTATCTCCCTGACTTTGTAAAGTAATAATTACTGTTTGAATTGGTCCTAATCCTCCCAAAACTTCTTGAGTCAAAGAAAAATCAAATGGAATTGGAATCGCATTAACCTGCGTCATACTTGTTGACGAAAGTGTATTCAATTCTCCTTCAAGCGTAGAATTTACAAGAGCAATTAAATCTTGAATAGATTTTCCGGAAACAATACTTCCATCTACTCGGTTATATTCTCCAATATATATATTTCTTATGCCTTGAGCATTCAAAATCATATCTCTGTGTGTATTATCACTAAAGCATGAGTGCTCTTCCTCTTGATCTTGCTGTTTTAAAGCAGCTTCCATTCTCTCTGTTGCAAGTTCTGACTTACTTAATGTACCAATGGCAGTTAATATATTTGTTAAGGCTTCATCATTTGTTAAGTTCATAAATGTAGCATAATAATTATTTGATTTACTAGCATCCCAAGTATCTTTCATCGTTTTCAGATGGCCTACTAATAATGAAGCTGATAGTTTTAAATACTCAGCTCTTCTTGCTTGATTTGAAGCTGTACCTCCTGCTGTTAAGTAATCTGTATAAGGCCTATTCCCCGGAGTTTTAAGAGCCGTATTTGGATCGTCTTGTCCCCAAAGTAGAAATTCAATCGCATGATATCCAACAGATATATTTTTATCTCCACCTGTCTCGTTTAAAGAGTCTAATATATTGGAATTCAAATTAGGATAAGCAGAAGGATTGTTAATTAACCCTGTTGTAGCGTTCCCCACAACATAATCAACAAAACCCTCATCTAATGGCCAAGCATTTAAGAGACCTTCAGGACCATTCTCTGCATCAATAGGGCCGTTTGCAAAACGATATGCTTCAGTTTGTCCGTACGGCTCTCTAGCATCTAACCACTTTTGCTTGCAGTTATCAAAACCTGCTTGAGTTGGGCTCAGTGTAAATGCGTTTATAGCAGTTTGCAACTCAAGTGCCTCATTGTATGAATCTTCATATGAAGCATAAACTATATCTGCATAATTGGCTTTTATTTCACTTTTCAAGCCAGCGTTTGGATCAGTTGCTGTAGGAGTTACAGTATCATCGTCGTCGTCACTACATGCAACAAAACCTAAGGATAAAGAAAAGAATGCAATCACAAAATATGATCGCTTAAAGTAATTCGTATTCATGTTGTAAAAATTAAGTTTAAAAACAGCAAAAGTATTTTTTGCTTCAAGACTTTGAAATACCATTTAGGAGGTAAAAACCATTTTATCAAGTACCACACTTGGGGTACAACTCGCATAACCTACTAAATGGCTTGCAATTACAAAAAACACTTACTTTCTTTTTAATAAAAAATACCTCGATGAGGGTACTCCGCTATAAC